>NZ_CALEVF010000253.1 GCF_937920395.1 uncultured Clostridium sp.
GCTCCCGCTTTATATTTTCTAAATCTTTTGTATGCTTGAAAGAAGAAATCACATGATTCTTGGTTTTTTAATAAAAAATGAAATTCATCAATAAACATATATGCGCTATAATCATCATCTGACTGTGAATTATGAGTTTTTATTTTTGTTATATCGTCCCATAGATACGAAAATATATTTAAGTAACAAGCACCTTGAACCTCTTTTTCAGTTTGTAGAGCAGATAAATCGAATGATACTGTAAGACTTGATAAATCAATGTTTGTATATCCATTGAATAATGAATTTGAACCGTAAACATAGCTTTCTAATATAAAATAAAAATCTTTTATAACTGAATATTTTTCAATATCATTTTTCTTTAATTCTTCACAACTTTTATATAAATCCTCTAATATAGGGAAATCTTCATGTGTTACATTTTTTAAATCTTCACATTTTTCCAATTTAACATATAATTTTAATACTAAACTCTCAATTATTGACGATTCTACTTGTGTCATATCGCTTTTAATTACTTTAAAGAAACCTTTTAGTCTTTGGCATTTCTGTTTAATTAAATTTTTAATTTTGTTTTCTTTGGTTACACTATTTAATATTTCATCATCCGTTAGTTCATCTGAATAAATCTCAAATGGATTTATTATTGTTTCAGAAATTGAACTTAAATGAATTACAGTACCGCCAAAATATTTTACAATTTTTGTATATTCATTTTCGGGATCAATTATATATATTTTTTTCCCTTGAGCTATTAAATTTATAATTTTTCTTTTTAAATATGTTGTTTTTCCAACTCCGCTGGTTCCAATTAAAAACATGTTCTGATTCAGTGTTTTTTTATCATTCAAGTAATTAATTGCTACTAAAGAATTAGTTATTTTATTAACTCCTTCTATTTGGCTTTGAGGTGATAAATCGCAAATTTCAGAATCATCAAAAGGAAAGAAGCTACTTGCTGCGGTTGTGTTACTCATTTGGTAGGTATATTCTTTTAGTAAATTTTGTTTAAGGGGTAATGCTGACCAATACGCATTATTCATTTGGTAGTATGGAACGATACCTTTTATATGTAGCTTCATTAGAGTACGTTGTACTTTTTCGTCTAATTGTTCAAGGCGTTCTTTAGATTGCGCTTGTATTAAAATATAAGTATAAATGTACACAAACCCTGATTTATTATTTAATGCTTCCTCTAATTGATAAGCAGAACTTTTCATTTCATTTCTTAATTTTATTTTCTGTTGTGGGTCATGTGTTTTCATTAATTCCGCTTCTTTATTTTTATAACTTGAATTGTAATGGTTTAGCATAATTGATGCATCTGTTGGCTCGATATACTGGCTTATTGTAATATTACCCTTCATTCTTTTTAAATCTGATAACCAGTTTCCCTTTTGCTCTCTTGGGTAAGAAGTAAATGCTATTACTTTTATGTAATTACCGCCCATTTCTACACAATCATTATTTTCTTTGTAGACAAAGGGGTAAATTGCTTCAATTGGTGTTGCATCAATCAAGTTTGATATTTCATCTTTTTTAACTGGCTCTTCCAGTACTAACTTTTTTACTTCTTTTTTCTTTCTACCTAATGATAATTGCATTTTTCACCCTCCAATTTAGTCATATATAGAATATTTAAAATCTATAAACCTATGTAACGTAGATATTGTTTCTTTTGTACTTAATATTTCTAAATTTACGTCATAAGCTTCAAGCATTGATTCAATAGAGTTTTTAACTTTAGCCATTTTTTCTCTTAACTCACTTTCTGCATTTCCTAACTCTACCAATGTTCTTTTCTTTAGTTTTTGGCTTAAAACAACTATATGTTGTTGAGTTGTAAGTTCAGAGCCTAATGCAATTTCTTGATAGTGTAAGCAATTCGCCACAATTAATTGTTTTAAATGTTCTTTTGCTTCTGTATTTTCCATATTAGAATTTTTAATATCCAAATAACGTTTTTTCCAATACAAATTATATCTTTTCAAGTCTAATGGAACTGTCATACTTACTGTTTGTAAACTATCATTTGTATTTGACATTAAGAAAGCTCCATAATCTTCAAACAAACTATTTTGTTCATACTCTGCAAGTAAATCCATATTTACACCTTCGACCTTTATCATCACAATTAATTCATCAGTTTTCAGTAAAACAAAATCACTATAAACTCCCTCGATAGGACTTATATCTTGTAAGTATAATTTTTTTTCTGTCTTTGCCATTACTTAAATCCCCCTATTCTTAGGCTTTATATAATACATCTTTTGCTTACCTATATATGAAATTCTCATTTTTATATAATCCAAACATTTTATATTGCTTCTACTTGCAATAGGTCTTAAAACCGCCATGATGATGCCTAAAGATAAAATAATACAATCTACTATAGCTTTTAATATCCAAAAGAATATACTCGTATATGGTGGTATAGCAATTATAATAATAGATACTATTAATGATGGTGCTATATATTTAAGAACATCTACAACCGATAATCCTTGAACTATGTTATATCCTTTTTCTACATTCCCAGGGAAAAAGAACCTTTTCCCCATTCTTCCGTTATCATCTTCACCCAATAATTCAAGTAAACTTCTTTTTAAGCTTTCTTTATCTTCCAAATCATTCACCTCGTTTATTGTTGATTATTGAAATAAACCATATACCCATGGGATAAACCATACTAATGCTCCACCAACTGCAACAGCTAAACCTATTGTTCCTACACTTTTCCACATTTCATTTTTCACATGAGGATCGTCTAAACTTGGTAATTTTGATATTATTACTTTAAGTGCTGCTATAACCCCTACTACAACAATAATTCCCGTTAAAACCCCTTGAATTATTGATAATCCCTGATCTACTTTGGCAGTAACCGTTGATGCATCAGACGCCGCAAAAACCGTTTTTAAATTTATAATTGATACCCCTACCAAAACTAAGCTACTTTTTATTTTTTTATAATTCATATTTCTATCCCCTTCCCATATTTTATGTAACATAAGCTAAACAAAAACAACTTAAATTTATAAAATATTTTAGCTATTATAGCCAACTATGATATTTTAAATAACTATATTTTCAATTATAGTTTCCATTTATAACCTTGTCAATACTATTTTACCATGTTATCATATGTATTATTACAATATTCACTATATTATTCCTTTATTCTCTTTATTTTGCATAACGTATATTACATTTTTCACGTAGGTATTGTAGTCTTTTGTTTCTATTTTTCAATTTTCAATGTAGAATAGAAAGTATAGATATTTCATTAGGATAGGGAGGGTGCGTTTTAGTGTTTCGTGGTGAACGTTTAAAATATTTGCGAAAACAAAAGAATATGACACAAGAAGATCTTGCAAAAGAATTGAATTTGAAAAGGTCAACAGTTAGTGGTATGGAAGCCAATCGAATTACTCCACCTCTAAAAACCTTAGAAGTATTAATGAAATTATTTAATGTTTCTATAGATTATTTTTTAGAAGAAATTTTAAGTAATTCAAATGAGTTACCATTTATAATACCTAGAAAATTTAGAGATAGAAATGTTTGTATGGACTATTTATCCAGTCATGAAGGGTTAAATAAATTATGTTTGGAAAAGTTAACAGATGATGAATTAATTGAATTCTCTAATGAAATACAAGAATACATAGAAACATTATCTTATAAATATAAAAGATAATGTTCCTATGTAAGATTTATGATATAGGTAGTTTATAGGGAGTAGTACGCTAAAAATTATGATTAACATTGTTAATGTTAATTCAATTTTTATAACGAAGTAAAGCCTAGTATATTTACGTTTAATTAATGTAAATATACTAGGCTTATAATCTCTTTTGTTATGATATGTTTCATTGTTTAATATTCTAAAAATTGCTTAGTTAAATTTAACTAAATGCTTAACAACCCTTATAAATCAATACTTCTTGCTATATAATATTTTTAGTGAATTTACATTTCGGATATTTATAACAACCATAAAAGCTGCCGTACTTTCCTTTTTTCAAAATCATTTCACTTCCACATTTGGGGCATATATTTCTTTTGCTAATATCAGTTTGATTTGTAGCTTCTTTTGCAATTTCTCTTCCATTAGATTTACTCATAATTTCTAAAAGTTTAGATCTATCCCAGAGATCAACCGAACTACTACTTGCTAACTTTATAGCATTTGGTGTAAAAAAATTATTAGTAGCAACTATACAACTATTGGCTTTATAATATGATTTAGCTCCAATGACTTGTTGTACAGATTCTATACCTACTTTAGAACTCCATCTTTTAGCCTGTACAACTATCTTTTCTCCATCTTTAGATAATACTAAGTCTGCGCCATAATCGTTGGTTTTTGGAGTAGTATCGCCTTTATATCCTAACTTCTGAAAATGTACTAAAAGAAATCTTTCAAATTCCTCTCCGCTCATTTTATCGGCAATATCAATACCACTATTTAATAATATTTCATTATGTTTTTTATTTCTAAAATAATTTATAGTAAGGGTTATACCACCAAATATAAAAACACTGATGAAAAAAATTATAATTGATTTGTTCAAGTTTTTAGTTTTTGTATAATTATAAATTCCTATAGCTAATGCAATCACCATTTCTATTGGCGTATCGTCTTTCTTAGATTTTCTTTTCATCTACTTCTCCTTTTACAATTGCATTATTCTTTTTATTAACTTTTGGAGTAGTTTTTGAAGTAACTTTCGGAGTTATATTTTTCTTCTCCAATTCTTCTAATAATAATTTATATTTTACATGATATTCTTGTATGTCTGCATTATGGTTTAATTGTTCTTGACCTAATTTCTCATTTAATTTTTCATTTGCTTCTGCTACCGCTAATTTTATATTTAATTGATTTTCTTTCTTTAATATTTCTAATTCCTTTTGATTATCTTGTGTTATTTTCTCTATGTTCTTATTTAACTGGTTAATATTATAATCATTGTCTTTAATGAGATTATCTTTATCAATATCTCGTCCTTGTGCGTCTGCAAGTAATTTTTTATACTCTTCTAATTCATCTTTATATTTTTTATGTTCTGCTAGATCAGTTAGTAACATATCATTTTTATTTTTATATTCTTCTACAATTAAATTTTTATCTTTTAAATTGCCCTCTAAATGTTCCATTTCTTTGTTATGTTCATTTTTAATGCTAAATAGTTCTTTATTATGTTCTTCATTTTCCTTTTGTAATTCATTAAAACTAATATACCATTCCTCTAGTTCTTGTTTTTGTGATTTAATAAGGCCTTCTTTGTCAGCTAACATATCTTTGAACCTAATTTTTAATTCTTCAAGTTCTGTATCCTTATTATTTATCAAATTATTACTGCCATCTGCAATACTTATAAATGCGTTTAATATAGCATCTAAATTACTTTGTATAACGGTAGTGTCCATACTTAAAAAACTATTTTGTTTTACATTTTCAAGTTCCATAGTGCTTACTACCTTATTAAAATATTGTTCTTGTGTCAATCCTAAGTCCTTTAACTGCTGTTGCAACTTCTCTTTAGTGTCTTGGGATAACCTATAGCTAGTAACTATGCTTTTGTTTTCTTTTACTTCTTCCATATTATTTCACCTCGTAATTTATTTTGATATGTAATACATAATTAATACTGTAAACACGTTGTAATTACTATGTTTATATTGTAATACTATTTTTATTAAAAATCAATCTATAAAAGCACAAAATAGGTATCACTTATTTTTATATTTATATTTGTAATACACTTATATTATTGTAAACATTTTGTATTTTCTATGTTTATATTGTATTATATATATTTTTATTAATAATAAAAAAAGTGAATGTACGCTTTTATCTAAAAGATTACATTCGTTTTTTTGCGTCAAGCGTTGATTTATAAGGGTTGTTAAGTATTTAGTTAAATTTAATTAATCAATTATCGTTTTGAATGTATCGTTTTATGTGGTATAATATAAATACAATACATTGGAAAGGAAGGTGAAAATATGGTTGTAGAACCTATAAAAGATAAAAAAAAAATTACTGATTTGCTTATATACCTTAAAGGGAAAAATGAAAGGGATTGGCTCCTCGGAAAATTTCAAATAAATTCGGGACTTAGAATTTCTGATGTTGTTGGAATAAAAGTTTCTGACATTTTAAATGAGAAAGGAAATTTTAAAGACTATTTTGTGCTTCGTGAGCAGAAGACAAATAAAGAGAAAAAAATAAAATTAAACGATAGCCTTAAGGTAGCATTAAAACCATATATAAAGCAAAATAAACTTAAGTCGGATAATTATATATTTAAAAGTAGAAAAGGGCTAAATGATCACATAACTGTCACTCAGGCATATAGGATATTAAAAACTGCAGCTACTTCCGTTGGAATCGAGAATTTTGGTACACATAGTTTAAGGAAAGCCTGGGGTTACTGGACCTATAAAGCAAGTAGATATAATATAGGATTAATAATGGATACTTTTAATCACAGCAGCCAAAAAATAACTCTAAGATATATAGGAATAGATCAAGAAGCAAAGGATCTGCTTTATAGCTTAGTTCAATTTTAGTAAACAAAAGTCCTACCCTACCCTTTTGTTTACACTGATTTAGTTGGTGTCTAAAAATTTGCTGTATAGACATTATTAAAAGATTACTAACCTTTAACATAGCAAAAGAGCATATGAATTGTATGCTCTTTTGCTATGTTAATTCCGCTACTATTCTATTTTTTTAACCTTTTAAGCTCACTTTTTTCTATATTAAGTTCATAACAAAGAATATAATCAGTTGTAACATTATATAATTTAGCTAGTTTTATAATGTTTTGAGTTGTTGTAATTATCTCCCCGGACTCGAGATTAAAAGTTATCCAGTACCAGAAAGAGTTACAGGTTATTACTTACTTTTAGAAACACTTAAAGTTGGAAATCAAAAGGGATGGTCGTTTTATTTGTTAGGTTCAGATGAAGAAGTAAATAGTAGAGCATCCCAATATATTACAAAAAATTATCCTAATGTTAAAATTGCAGGAAGACATCATGGCTATTCTAAAAAAGACGAAGATTATTTAATTATTGAAAATATAAGGAGTTCAGACCCAGATATTCTTATAGTTGCATTGGGGTCACCACTTGCTGTTAAATGGATTTATAGTCATAAAAATGAGATAAATGCTAAAGTAGTTTTCGGTGTAGGAGGAAGTGTCTTGATGTAATCACAGGAAAGGTTAAGCATACACCGAAAATTTAGGAAAAGTTAAGTTTGGAATGGTTGCATAGAATAATAACCCAACCTTCAACAAAATAAAGGCAAAAGAAACTAAAGGTTTTTGCAAATAGGGCTTTTATTGAAATACTTAGTAAGAATTGAATATAAGTATTTTTCAAATTTTGTATATGTCGAAGTAACCCCATATCTTGATATGAGGTTACTTGATTTCGATTATATTTATATTCTGAAAGTAACACAATAGCAATTGAGTTACATCCCATCCATGACAGGCATTTTTATATAGATAATGATGAATACCAAATTGCTTCTGATTGTTCTATAAAATGAAAAAATAAATACAGTACATTATTTTGATTAGTATAATCAATCTGTTCTTATAAATAAATTGATTATATTATTCAAAATTACAAGCAATGAATACGGTATCATTGTTTGACAGTAAAAATCGTTGATTTGGAATATTGTTATTGTATTTTAGTCATTATATAATAAAGATACAATAAATACATAATAAATACATAATAAAGACATAAACTATATTTCTAACAAGGGGTGGTTTTATGATAATAAATGTAAAACAAAAATCAATAGTCAATAAGAAAAAAAAAACAAATCTTCATAAAGAATTGCAAAGGTTATGGAAGCAGAGAGAATTGCAAGCAATGGTTATACCAGGTATAATTTTTCTCATCATATTTTCCTATATTCCAATGTATGGTCTGGTAATGGCTTTTCAAAACTACCAAATTGGTGATATGGTTGGTTTTAGTCACTGGGTTGGATTTGATAATTTTACTTTGTTTTTAAAAGATCCAAATTTTTTTTTAATACTTAGAAATACCCTTGGTATTAGTTCTTTAAAGCTTTTAGTTGGGTTCCCTATACCTATAATATTTGCATTATTACTTAATGAAGCAAAAGGGACCTTTTTCAAGAGAAGTGTACAAACTATTTCCTATTTGCCTCACTTTATTTCGTGGATAGCTGTTTATGGAATTGTATTTCAATTTGTTTCTATTGATGGTGGGTTATTAAATTCAATTTTATTGCATCTACACATCATAAACACTGAAATAGCATACCTTGGTAAACCTAATTATTTTTGGAGCATATTGGTCATGAGTGATTTGTGGAAAGAAGTTGGGTGGAACGCAATAATTTATATGGCTGCAATTTCATCCATTGACCAAGAACAATATGAAGCTGCTGAAATTGATGGATGTGGTAGAATTCAAAAAATGTGGAATATAACATTTCCTGGCATTAAACCTACAATAGTCATACTACTTATATTTTCAGTTTCAGGTATATTGAACGCTGGCTTTGAACAAGTATTACTTATGCAGAATCCTATGGTATCTAATGTAAGCGAGATAATTGATACTTATGTACTTAAACAGGGCCTAGGACAATTTAGATTTTCTTTTGCTACAGCAATTGGAATGTTTAAATCTGTGATAGCTATTGTGTTATTATTTATGGCAAATCAAATTAGTAGAAAAGTTTCAGACTCAAGTTTATGGTGATAGGGGGAACAAAGTAAAATGAAAAGAAAAAAGATTGAAATGTTCGATATTATTCTTGGTATAGTACTTTTATTTGTAGCGATAATTACACTGTATCCATTTTTAAATATTTTGGCAATTTCATTTAATAATGGACTGGATACACTCAGAGGTGGAATTGGTATTTGGCCGAGAGAATTTACTCTAGATAACTATGCTGTGGTATTTTCAAATTCTCGAGTAATTTCCTCATTTATTATAACACTTTCTAGAACAATTGTTGGAACTATAACTTCTGTACTTTTTACCGCAGTATTTTCATATGCAATGTCGAAGCCATACTTGAAGTTTAAACGGTTTTATATGACTTTATGCATTATAACTATGTACTTTGGTGGGGGAATGATCCCAAATTTTGTACTAATGCAAAAACTACATCTCACTAATAATTATTTAGTATATATAATACCAGGTTTATTAAGCGTTTGGAATATGATATTAATGATTACATTCTTCAAAGGAATCCCGGCAGAAATAGAAGAGTCTGCAAAACTTGATGGTGCAGGCGATTTTATTATATTCATAAAATTAATTATTCCAGTTTCAACGCCCATAATTGCTGTAATAGCTTTATATAATGCTATAGGAAATTGGAACAGTTGGTTTGATGCATTCTTGTACATACAGGATAGAAATTTATATCCTCTGCAAATAGTTCTCAAAGATATTATAAATAGCAATAGCATTGGAGATATGCTACCAGCAGCGCAACAAGCAGCATCAAATGCAATATCTCATATGAGCGCGATTACAACAAAGTCAATAACTGCAGCAACCATGATGGTAACAATTGGGCCAATAATACTCGTATATCCTTTTTTACAGAAATACTTTTTAAAAGGTGTAATGATTGGGTCAATTAAAGGTTAAGCCTAATAATAAGTGCGTATTAAAAAATAATCTATAAAGTAATATGTTTTATAATATAACATTAGTGCGTGATGGGGGGATTCGCAAATTAAAGATTAATGTGAATTTTTAAAGAATAATAAAGATGGGGGTAATAAAATGAAAAATCGGTTTAAAAAAATTGCTGTTATTTTAGCATCAACATTAATTTCATCATCACTTTTTGTAGGATGTAATAGTAACAAGACTGATGTAAAATCTACAACTTCAATAGCTGGTGAATCTTTATTAAACGTTGATGTTTATTTAGATTATAATTGGTGGTCTATGGCTACTCCTTTTGATGAATCAAATAAAATTTCGAAATATATTATGGATACCCAGCATATTAAGCTTAATTTTAGAAATCCAAGTGGAGATGAACGTGAAAAGCTTAATATTATGATAGCAACAAATTCTCTTCCAGATGTAATTGTAATGGATAGGAATGATATGTATAAAAAGATGATTTCTCTTAAGGATATTATTCCTATAGATAGT
>NZ_CALEVF010000254.1 GCF_937920395.1 uncultured Clostridium sp.
CCATTGATATATAAAGAAAAAATCAAACAAGTAGTGTAAAAAAGTTTACACTACCCAAAAATGGGGGGGGGGTATATATATGATGCTAAAGAAAAAAAAATCATTACCAATTATTTTATCCATTATTATTTTGGCAGCATTATTATATGTTATCTGCTCCTTAAATAAATTGACTGTACCTAATTTATATTCAAATATTAATTCTAAAAATGGTGTACTTGACCTTACAAATTTGAATTTTGATAAAGATGGATATACAGACATTTCAGGAAAATGGAAATTTTACTGGAAACAGCTATTAACACCAAAAGACTTCTCTAAGGATTCTGATGTATCACCTTATATAGATATGCCAATAGCAATAAATAAATATAATAAAAATTATGATGCTTTTGGATATGCTACATATCATTTAATTATAAATTTAAACTCAAAATATAAAAATACCATTTTAGGTCTAAGTTTCCCTTCCATGTTATCATCATATAAATTATGGGTAAATGGGAACCTTCTTTCCTCTAATGGTATTGTTGGAACTACCATTTCATCAGGTCTGTCTAAAATACCTATAACCAATTATTTTATGAATAATAATAAAGAAATTAATCTTGTACTTCAAGTATCAAATTATAACTTTAAATATGGTGGGACCAATGGCGCGATTTATCTAGGAACTCAAAATCAAATAATGAACAATAGAGATGCTTCAATTGCACTTAATTTTTTATACCTCGGTATATTGCTTGTTGTTGCTTTATATTACCTCTGGTTATACATTTTCAAGGTAGATGATGTCTCTATGCTTTATTTAGGTTGTATGTGCCTAGTTATGTCTTTACGGTCTTTATTTGTTGGGAATAAATATTTTTTATCTTTATATACCAACTTAAATTATACCCTAGATATTAAGCTACAGTACATAACTTTCTATCTTGTAGTTTTCTTTATGTTAAGTTTTATATTTGTAATTTTTAAAAAAAGTTCGTCAAAAATCATTAATAATATATGCAAGATATTTTGTTTATTCTTTATATCTACTACTATTTTCGTCTCCCCACTACTTGCGTTAAAACTACTTGTAATATTTCAATTTTCTAGTATTTTGATCATTATATATGCTATTTATATTATATTAAAGACATATAAAAACCAAAATAAGAAACTCATCATTACAATAGTCGCTTTGCTTACAACTATTATAATTATCTCTATGTCACTGCTGAACTATATAGGAGTAAATAATATTAATGATTACTCCCTACTACTGTTCTTTATTTTTATACTTTTAAATATTTTTATACTAGCAAAAAATCAATCTAAAGCATATAGAAAAATCGAGAAGTTATCTAAGCAAAAAAAGCAGTATTATTTAAGAGAAAAACTTCGTTCAGCTACTTTTTCCCTAAATTCTACTTTAAATTTAGACGATGTATTAAACAAGTTACTTAAAAGTTTAAAAGAAATAATTCCTTATGACAGTGCAGCATTTTTTATGGAAGAAAATAACCAATTTACTATTAGATGTGCCCATGGTTTTAAAAATATGGATGCTATATACAAAATTCGTATAAATAAAGACGATGACCAACTATTTAAAGAAATATACAAAACAAAGACTACATTATTAGTCACTAATGTTAAAGAAGATAATCGTTTTGCTCATTATCTAAATCTAGCAAATATTGAAAGTTGGCTAGGAGTACCTGTAATTTTTAAAAATAAAATTATAGGTATACTAACATTAGATTCAAGCAAAAAAAATATTTATACTAAAGTTAACTGTGCCATCGCTTCATCCTATGCTTTCAATGCAGGGGTTGCTGTTGAAAACGCTAACTTACATGCTAAAACAAAACAACTAGCCTGCATTGACCCTCTAACAAGCTTGTACAATAGACGTAGTTTTTTCGAGCTTGCTAATAAAATCTTTGATAAAGCAAAATCATCAATGCAACCTATTTCTTCCATTATGATAGACATCGATGATTTTAAAAAAATAAACGATAGCTTAGGCCATCATACTGGTGATCTTGTGTTAAAGCGTCTTTCGAGAATTTGTTCACAGAATTTAGGTGATGGTCATATTTTAGGGCGTTTTGGTGGTGAAGAATTTATTGTATTATTACCAGGTACCTCCTTTAATGAAGCTGAAATAATCGGAGAAACTCTAAGACTTGCAATAGAAAATAACCCTTTAATCATTAGAAAATCCGATGCAATACCAATCACCTCAAGTCTTGGTGTTGCATCACTAACCCCTACCACACAAACTCTAGAATATTTATTTACATCAGCAGACAAAGCTATGTATCAAGCAAAAGCTTTAGGCAAAAATAAAGTTGTATCTATAAATTTAGACCTAGATAATAAAAAAAAGCATGAACAAATCCGTAATACTTTGCAATCGAGCTCTAAACTAGAAATTTAATTAAGAAATTCTAATCTTTTGCTTATATAAAATTCTCTATCATTCACACTCGACGTCTTGTCTCGAGTTCATTAGCCTGGACCTCTGGGTAGTTCTCTGGGGGACATAACAATTATTAATTGTTATGCAACCTGTCAGGCTTACGAGAATTTTATAAACGCAAAAGAAGAATTTCTAAACTAAATTTCAATAGTTTATTCGCCTCTATTTGCAAATCATTACGGATAAATTTCATGCTTTTTTATTCCGGTAAATGACTGTGGAACAAATTATTGTCTCTTTACAACTATCTTATAAAGTTCATAAATTTCTTTTCTTCAACTTTAGGTTCTTCTACTTTGTCTTTACCAGCCTCTACAAGTTTTAAGAGCCATGACATGTTTTTGCCGAGGACTTTCATGATTTGCATTCCCTCTTCGTCTTGAGCTGCTTCGCCTGGCGCAGTACCAAAAACTACATTCCAGTAATTTGATGTAGGCATTACCATTTCCGAGTAATTAATATAATTATTTAATTGATCAAATGTTGGAATACCACCTGCACGCCTTACTGCGACAACACTAGCTCCTACTTTATGCCTAAGCATACCTCCATTGTTAGATGTTACAAGAAATGCCCTATCTAAAAATGATTTCATAGTTCCAGCTATTGCGCTGTAATGTACTGGTGACCCTAAAATAATTCCGTCAGCCTCTTTCATCTTTTGAATCCATTCATTGACTTCATCATTTTTAATAACACATTTCTCATTCATATTTCTACTACATCCACCACAAGCTAAACATCCACGTATTACCTTATTTCCTACATGAATAATCTCTACTTCTATGTTTTCTTTTTCAAGCTCACTTGCTACAGCTTTTATAGCCTCATATGTATTTCCATTTTTATTAGGACTCCCGTTAA
>NZ_CALEVF010000255.1 GCF_937920395.1 uncultured Clostridium sp.
ACTGTATAGTATACTATATTTCTCTCTACGACAACTATCTTAACACATAGGGAAACGGAAGGTGGAATGTGGGTAGAGGCTGACTGCAATTTAACCTCAGGTGAATCCTTGGTAAGACAGTTCCTTTATGGAAAACAATTTTTTAAGGATGAATTTGGTTCAGATAATAAAATACTTTGGCTACCAGATGTCTTTGGCTATTCAGCTGCATTACCACAAATAATGAATAAGTGTGGTATTAAGTATTTCATGACCACAAAAATTGCATGGAATGAATTTAATGAATTCCCTTACGATACTTTTTGGTGGCATGGAATTGATGGTACACCAATATTTACTCATTTAATTACCACAAAGGAAATTGATCAGGACAAAGAAAGCTTTTTCACAACATATAACGGTATGTTACATCCAGCTGCCCTAATGGGTGGATGGGATAGATATCAGCAAAAGGAACTGAACAATGATATTCTTGTTTGCTATGGTTATGGAGATGGTGGAGGCGGACCTACTCGTGAAATGCTTGAAACTGGTAGAAGATTGGAAAAAGGAATTATTGGTGCACCAAAGGTTCGACATGAATTTTCTAAAACATATTTTGACGAGTTATATGAATCACTGAATCAAAATCACGATGTACCGAAGTGGATTGGGGAACTTTATTTAGAGTGCCACAGAGGAACCTACACTTCAATGAGTAGAAATAAACGTAGCAACCGGAAAAGTGAATTTTCACTTATGAATTTAGAAATGCTTTCTGTTTGGGCTGAACAATACGGAATAATTTATCCCAAAGAAGAAATTGATGCTATGTGGAAGATGGTTTTGCTTAATCAGTTCCACGATATTCTGCCTGGTTCCGCAATCAAGGAAGTATATGAGGTTACCAAAGTGGAATATGAAGAGATTAAAAGGAAGTCAGGGTCTCTAACAAAGGAGCGGCTTGATGCTATAGCATCCGCAGCTGGAGCCGGCAAAGATAATATTGCAGTATTCAATACCTTATCCTTTGAACGTAGGGATAAAGTAGTGTTGGATAACATTCCTTTGAAAGTTACTGAACTAGTGAGTAAAGAGGGGGTTTCTTATCCACTTCAAAAAACTGAAGATGGCAAGGCTGTAGCTTGGGTTGAGGGTATTCCTTCAAAGGGTCTAAAAGTACTGAAGTTTAGCGAAGGTAAAAATAGTATCAGTCCATTTATTATTACAGAGAGCGGTATTGAAACACCTTATTATAAAATTAGCATAAATTCAGGTGGATTTTTCACCTCGCTCTACGATAAACGTTGTAATCGTGAAGTACTTCAATCTGGAGAAAAGGGCAATCTCTTCAGAGTTTATGAAGATAAACCTAGAGAATTTGATAATTGGAACATCGATATCTACTACGACAGAAAGTCATGGATTGCTGATGATATAACCAAGCTAGAATGGGTTGAGAATGGTCCAGTACAAGCAGTGTTACTAACTGAAAGACGTTACTGTAATTCATGTGTTAAACAAAAGATCTATTTTTATGCCAATTCCCCAAGAATTGATTTTGAAACCTATGTGGATTGGAAAGAACACCAACAGCTTATGAAGGTTGAATTTCCAATCGACGTAAATGCCAACGAAGCAACTTATGATATTCAATTTGGAAACATAACTAGGCCAACTCACTGCAATACCAGCTGGGATATGGCAAAATTCGAGGTATGTGCACATAAGTGGGCGGATATTTCTGATGGTGGATATGGTGTCAGCTTACTTAATGACTGTAAATACGGTTATTCTGTAAAAAATCAAACTATGGCATTGTCTCTAATTAAATCAGGTATAGATCCCAATCCAACAACTGATCAGGAGGAACATTGGTTTACGTATGCTATTTTACCACATAGTGGAAGTTGGAAAGAAGGAGATACAGTAAGGGAAGCTTATATGCTAAATCTTCCTCTTTTAGTGAGTTATACTGAAAGAAAATCTAACTTTATAGAGGGAATAACTAGCCTATTTAATGTGGATGCTAAAAATGTTATTCTTGAAACTATTAAAAAGGCTGAAAATAGAAATGGCACTATACTCCGAATCTATGAATTTGAAAATAGGCGTTCAGATATAAAAATATCCTTTAATG
Source organism: uncultured Clostridium sp. (assembly GCF_937920395.1). GTDB lineage: Bacteria > Bacillota > Clostridia > Clostridiales > Clostridiaceae > Clostridium_AD. The sequence goes on from NZ_CALEVF010000255.1 coordinate 2,120, forward strand.
TTAAATGTAGAAAAGTAACCGAGTGCGACTTGCTAGAAAATGATATTGTGTCCATAGCAAATGAAGCCCAAGGATTTTCATTTACGATCAAACCATTTGAAATCAAAACTTTTAGAATTAGCTAAGTAAACATTAGTATAGGGACACCAACAACAAGATACGGAAATCAGTATTGTAGATTGCATGTATAAAGGTGCTCATAAGATATTAATAAATAGGAAAATCAATACAACATTGGTATTTAAAAATCCTGATGACGAGTTTACAAGGGATCTAATATGTAATCCAACAAGAGAAGGCTATATTACTTTTAATATAAATTAAAAGAATATAGTCTTTTAGTTTTTTGATCTATTTTGTTACATAAAATAGACATTAATCCCTTTAATAAGTTAAATAGAATATAATATGTATAAAATCAAGTGTATGTTAAAAATCAAAAACTTTATAATCATTTGCATTATAAATATTAGCTAGGAATATTGCACGTTGAGGGGAGAAAATTATATTGGAAAAGAAAATTATTAAAGAATCTAATGTTAGTAGTAAAGAAATGACCAATGAGAAAAGCAATGTAATTGATGAATTAAAAGAAACCTGCGAGAAACTCTTGAATGAGGATAAACTTTTACCATTAGATCAACTTAATCAAGGATATAATTTATTTGCTCAAAAATTTGGTCCTATAAAATTAAAGGAATTAGATGGTGAACTTTTAATAGAAACTATGTTTAGTATAGGAAATAGGGATGGGCTTACATATTGGTTAGATTTTAAAAATGATGATGAATTTATGACTAGCACTAATAGCTATGGCAGCATTGCTGGGGGAAGTTCATTTAAATTCATAATGTATAAAAGAAATATCGATGGCAAGTGGGTTACTGGAAATTCTAGAAATCCTACAATTTTGTCAATAGAAGAAGCTATTAAGTTAGGTAGAGAACTGAGGGATTCTTTAACAGCGGGTGCTGATTTGATTGATAAGGTATTAGAGAATGGGGACTTGCTGGAATATGCTAAATTACAAGAAAAATTAAACAGCATTTTAATAAACAATATGTCCAACCTTGGGTGGGTACATAAATATTATCACATGTTATATCCAAATAAAATTGATGCTTTCCATACTACCAGGTGGCAGAAACACGCATTAATTTACAGTAACAGTAAACCTATGCAAGAGGACAAACTTTATACTATGTCAGGACAACTGATGCAAATTGTAAAGCAGACGGGGCTCCCTTCTAGTTATGTAATGAATTCAATGTGTGAGTTGTTCGGGTCTCCAAAGAATTACTTTAGGATTGGAACTGGTGATAACGGTGATAGTTATTGGGAAGATATGAGGGACAATTCTTTTGTAGGTATTGGTTGGCCAAAGCTAGGTAATTTAAATATATATTTTAAGGGTAAAGATGTAAGATATGCCATCGCGGCAGATCTTATAAAGTATTATGAATATGACAAAAGTGCAGCAAGTAGAAAAGCTGGAGAAATTATAAGATTTTATAGGGATATTGAAATTTCAGATGTTGCAGTTGCGGTAAGTGGTGAAAAGGTATTAGGAATAGGTCGAATCACTGGAGAGTATGAGTATATAGAAAATAGAACTTACCCTCACTGTAAAAAAATTAAATGGTTGAAAATATTTAAAGAACCCATTAAGCTTCCAAAAGCTAGTGCAGGAAAATTGACCACTTGTTTTCCTTATAAGGATATTGAAAACATTTTTAAAATTGAAAGACTTATGAATGAGGAAAACGATAATAATTATGATGAAAATGAGATTGACGATAAAATAAAAGTTAAGGAAACGAAAGAACTTTTGCTTGAGAATCTTACGGGTGTAGTTGCAGAGATTGCAAGTGTACTTAGTCGTAAAAAACAAGTAATTTTATACGGACCACCTGGCACAGGGAAAACATATTATGCAGAAAAAGCTTGTAATGAACTAGCAGCAAGAAATTTGTTTAGAAAGTCTTTTGTTTCATTAACAACAGAAGAAAAAAGTACCTTAATAGGAGATGGTAGAGCAAGTGGTACTGTACGTATGTGTTGTTTCCATCCATCTTATGGATATGAGGATTTTATTGAAGGTATAAAACCTAGGATTTTAAACAATCAAACTGTATTTGAGGTAAAAGATGGAATATTTAAATCTATATGCTCAGATGCGGTAAAAGAGCCTGATAAAAACTTTTATTTAATTATTGATGAGATTAATCGTGGAGATATTTCTCGGATATTTGGTGAACTTATTATGCTTATTGAAGCAGGAAAACGTGGGAAAGAGGTTATTCTGTCACTATCAAATCTACCTTTTAAAGTGCCAGAGAATGTATATATTGTAGGAACCATGAATACTGCTGATCGTTCGATTGCTCTTTTAGATGTAGCACTACGAAGGCGTTTTGGGTTCATTGAATTAATGACGAATTATACTTTGTTTGATGAGACTGTGTTTGAAGGATTACCACTAGATAAATGGCTTAAAGAATTAAATGCTAGAATATGTGAGTGCATTGGTAAAGATGCTCGAAATTTACAAATTGGCCATTCGTATTTTTTAGAAAAAGAAAGACCTATTACTGAAAATGAAAAATTTAAAAGAATTATTAGAGAAGATATTATTCCTCTTATTGAAGAATATTGTTATGGGGACTATGCTTTGATTTCTAAAATTTTGGGTGAAGGTATTGTTGATGTGAAAAATCAAACTATTAGATTTGAGTTGTTTAATACATCAGATATATCTGACCTTATAACGGCACTGCTTTCGCCATGTCCAACAATACGCGAAGTAGGAAAAACAGCAGAGGATGATGATCTAGAAGAAGAAACTGAAAATGAGAATGATAGTGGAGATAAAATATCATGAATCAAACTGTCAATTTAAAAGAGTGGGATAATATAATGTTGAAGGATATGGAGTTGCCTGATAACGACACTCGTGATATTGCAAAAGCACTTAATAATAAAGGGATTATAGAAATCATAGAACTTAAAGGTGGATTATCTATAAGTACTAATTCTTATGTTGGTAGAATTAGACTAGGAGATCTACAAATAAACGTGTACCCAAAGATAAATGGTATGCCACTTTATAAACTATTAAGGTATGCGTATGGATTAAGAGAGCTTAAATTATTTAATGAAACTGAGCATGATATTGGCGATTTTAAGTTCTTTGACTTACTTATTTATGAGCTTTATGTTGAAGCAGAGGACTTGCTACATAGAGGAATTCAAAAGAGTTATATTAAGCGGGGAGAGAACTTATCATCGCCTAGAGGTAGAATCGATATTAATAGACTTTGTGGTCAAGGCGGAATTATAAAGTCTACATTACCTTGCAATTACTTTAATAGAGATGAAAATAATATATTGAAT
>NZ_CALEVF010000256.1 GCF_937920395.1 uncultured Clostridium sp.
GCGGTGACTGGAGTTCAGACGTGTGCTCTTCCGATCTCCCACCATGATAATGTGTTTTTAGTATATCCGAAATGCACTTTATATAATATAAGACTAATAAGTCAAATTAATGAAATATTTGATCTAAAATTTATTATTATAATAACAATCATGTAACCATTTAGCCATTATAAATCAGAGAGTCCATATTGTCAATATATTTATTAAACATATTTATATATTACATTATTTTTAAATTTTGTATATTCTAGGAGTAAGTCATTGTAAATTATTATATTACTATCTTATTCAGTGTTAATTCTATAAATTCATCTTTTCATTATATATTTATAGTCCACAATCAAACTTTAAACACTCTTCAAAAATTCTTTGTAATCTAAAAGCAATTGTTTAACCTCAACATAATTTTTTTTAGTGTTAATTTTGCTCTTAACTTCAGCACAATTGCTAAGACCTTTAATATACCAAGCTGTATGCTTTCGCATTTCTCTAACTGCCTTAATTTCTTCGTAATATCTTACAGCTAAATCTAAATGCCTTATGCACATATCTATTTTCTCGCCTTGTGTTGGGTATATGACCTCTTCTTTATTCATTGCCTGCATAACTTCTCTAAAAATCCACGGATTGCCCATAGCACCTCTTGCAATCATTATAGCATCGCAATTAGTAATTTCTTTTATCCGAATTGCATCCTCTACAGAAAATACATCTCCATTCCCTATTACCGGTATTTTAACGCTTTCTTTCACATCCCTTATAATGTTCCAATCAGCCTTACCTTCATACATTTGTTCGCGGGTTCTACCGTGAACCGCAATAGCATCCGCTCCAGCATCTTCTAGATATTTAGCAAATTCAACTGCATTAATACTATTTGAATCAAAGCCTTTTCTAAATTTGACCGTAACTGGCTTTGTAGAAACCTTTTTCATTTCTTTTATTATTTGTGCTGCAAGTTTAGGATTTTTCATTAATGCAGATCCCTCACCATTTTTCACTATTTTATGCACAGGACATCCCATATTTACATCGACAATAGATATATCATCCCTTGCATTGAAAATTTCACAAGCACTAGCCATAATCTTAGGATCATTTCCAAATATCTGAATAGCTATAGGTTTCTCTCCACCTGATATTCGCATAAGCGACTGCGTATTACTACTAGCATAATATAATCCTTTAGCACTTACCATTTCAGAATACAAAAGACCACAACCTAGTTCTTTGCATAAGCCTCTAAAAGCGATATCTGTAATTCCTGCCATAGGAGCCAAAAAAATATCGTTTTTCAATTCGACATTTGATATTTTCATTAAATCACCTATTCCCTGTTTTTTTCATAAATCATTCTAAGCCCTTCTAGCGTCAGATTTGGATGGAACTCATCAATAGTGGTCGAGTCTTTGGTTATTAACTTTGAAAGTCCCCCTGTTGCCACTACAAAAGGTTCTTCTTCTCCCATACTAATCATTTCACTTTTCATTCTATTAACAATATAATCTACCTGCCCTATATATCCATATATTATTCCAGACTGCATACTTGCAACAGTATTTTTACATATAACTGTATCTGGTTTTATAAGTTCAACTCTAGGTAACTTTGCCGCTCTCTCAAACAAAGCTTCTGAAGCTATTTTAATACCAGGACATATTGTTCCACCTAAATAATTAGCATCTTTACTTATAGCACAAAAGGTTGTAGCTGTTCCAAAATCAATTAAAATTAATGCTCTTTTATAAATTGCATGAGCAGACACAGCATTAACAATTCTATCTGCACCTACTTCTTTAGGATTGTCATATTTTACATTTATACCAGTCTTTACACCTGGACCAACTATCATAGGTATTAAATCAAAATATTTTCTTATCATATGTTCTAGTGAATACATAATATTTGGAACAACTGATGAAATTATTACTCCTTTAACATGTTCTACTTTTATGTTTCGTAAATGAAATAATTGCATTACCTGAATTCCATATTCGTCAGCTGTTTTATTTGAATCCGTAGAGAGTCTCCACTCCACAAGTAACTCTTTTTCCTTAAAAACTCCCAAAACAGTATTAGTATTTCCAACATCTAAAACTAATATCACTTTATACACCACCTATATAATATAAAACGACTTGCAATCTGCTTCATGTTTTTCATATGTTAAAACGATATAATAGCATATCAAATACAATAAAACATCTATATAACCCGTTATTAATTTATCAATCTAATTCTAACAATTTGAATATATTTGTCAAGTTAAATATTTATATGAAATTTTCATTAATATATATATTGTTACCCTAAAATAAGGATGTTATAGATATATTCTATAACATCCTTATTAAAATTTTGCAATAGTATCACATATTTTTAGAATAGCCCTGTAATAGTACCATCTTCAAAAATATCCATCTTATTTGCTGCAGGTATCTTTGGAAGTCCTGGCATTGTCATTATATTTCCAGTTAGCGCTACAATAAATCCAGCTCCATTAGATATAGTAATTTCTTTTATATTTATCGTAAAATTTGTTGGTCTACCCAAAAGTCTCGGATTATCCGACAAAGAGTTTTGAGTTTTAGCAACACATATAGGTACTTTATCAAGCCCTAGCTTTTCTATTTCAGCAATTTGCTTATTTGCAGCTGGAGTATATTCTACACCGTCAGCCCCATATATTTCCGTGGCAATAATATTGATTTTTTCTTTTATAGGAAGTTTCTCATCATATAGAACCTTAAAATTACTTTTATTATTTTTAATAGTATCTATTACTTTACTTGCGAGTTCTAGTCCTCCCTCTGCTCCCTTTTCCCAAACCTCTGTCAAATCTACCTTAACACCCTTTTGTGCGCAAAATTCTTTAATAAACTCTATTTCTTCTTCAGTATCAGAACTAAATTTATTTATTGATACTATTACCTGAACACCATATTTCTCAATATTCTCTATTTGTTTTTCTAAATTTCCAATTCCTTTTGAAAGTGCTTCTACATTAGGTTCGCTTAATTTATCTTTTTTTACTCCACCATGATGTTTAAGCGCTCTTATTGTAGCCACAAGAATCACGCAATCTGGTTTTAGATTACCATACCTAGATTTTATATCAAAAAATTTCTCAGCTCCTAAATCTGCACCAAATCCTGCTTCTGTTACAACGTAATCACCTAACTTAAGTGCCATTTTTGTTGCAAGTAGACTATTACAGCCATGAGCGATATTAGCAAAAGGTCCACCATGTATGATAGCTGGAGTGTTATCTAATGTCTGAACTAAATTTGGTTTTATAGCATCTTTCATAAGCAGAGCCATAGCACCATTAACAGATAAGTCCTTACAATAAACCGGGTTGCCACTCAAATCATATGCAACTAAAATTCTACCCATTCTTTCCTTTAGGTCCATAAGGTTACTTGCCAAACATAAAATAGCCATTATTTCTGATGCAACTGTTATCATAAACCCATCTTCACGTGTAAATCCATTAGGCTTCCCACCAAGTCCAACAACAATATGTCTTAAAACCCTATCATTCATATCCATAACTCTTTTAAATATGATTTTCCTGCTATCAATTCCAAGTTCGTTACCTTGTTGAATATGGTTGTCTATAGCCGCTGATAATAAATTGTTAGCAGCAGTTATAGCATACATATCTCCAGTAAAATGCAAATTTATATCCTCCATTGGTACAACTTGAGCATATCCGCCACCAGCAGCGCCACCTTTAATTCCAAATACAGGTCCAAGAGATGGTTCTCTTAAAGCAATTACCGCATTTTTACCTTGTTTACATATTGCGTCGGCAAGGCCTATTGTTACCGTTGATTTCCCTTCTCCAGCTGGAGTAGGATTAATTGCAGTAACTAATATTAATTTCCCATCTTTTTTATTTTCATTTCTTCTTAATACATCAAGCGAAATCTTTGCTTTATATTTTCCATATAAATCAATATCATCCTCGCATAATCCCATCTTCTGCGCAACTGCACTTATATGTAACATTTTAGCACTTTGTGCAATTTCTATATCACTTTTCATATGCTTCACCCCTTATATAT
>NZ_CALEVF010000257.1 GCF_937920395.1 uncultured Clostridium sp.
TACCATGAGTTAATATTTGCTACACTTATAAATGCTCCAATATTTGAAGAAGAAGTTTAATATAAGGTTTGAGTTAATGAATTGCGGTATAACGGAGTGAATTTAACATACCACATAATAAGTATATAACAAATGTCGTGAAAGTTCGTTTCACGGCATTTGTCTTTTTTTATGCTACTTATTTAGAATGTTTTACTTTTTTATTGATAACTATTTATGTAAATATTAGTGGCCTTTTTTTAAATTATAGAAGATTTAGAAGATACAATAACAAAATTTTAGTGATCTTAATAATTACTACATGTAAGAAGAATTTATTATTCTTACATTACGCAAGAAACTGTTTAATTATAAGTCTTGTTAAGCATTCAGTTAAATTTAACGAAGTGATTATCTCATTGAAGGTATTGTTTTATTTTATATGGTATATTATAAATATAGTACATTCATAAACATAACTTGCATAGAATCAAATCTAGGTTCTCCTCTTATTTATAATATTGAACTCATTGCCTGGTAACCTTCCTCTCCATCAGTACAAACTAAAAAGTCATTGTATCTTAGGACAGGTCAAGGTGATTTAAGAAAAATCATAGATCAACCAGGAGAATTTGATTGTGTCTATTAGAGGGTAACATGATTTTTCTCTTTAATATAGAAGTTGGTACATTCAGATTGAAATCTTTAAGGAATTGGCATAGCCTAGACTTAGTGTAAATATAACACAATGACATCTAAATATTCCATAAGTAATGATTTTTAATTAAGTTTTATAATAGCGTGCTGTCGGATCATAAAATACCTAGTATACTCAAAGAATAAACATTTAATATCAATAGAGTTAATAAAAATCAAAAAATAATTTCTAGTTGTAGAATTATGTCCTCTAGTTAGATTCATTCAATTAGAGGGCATAATTATTTACATAGTTTATTATATATGGCAATACGAACAGTACTGCATTAGCAGGAACTTGTCTCATTCTACATTCTTATGAAGACAAAATATTAATTCCTAAAATGTTTTATGATGGATTATTTATTACTTTTAATAGGAAAGTAATTTTCAGGTGTTTTATCATTAATAATTTTAAATTCATATCCATTATCCTTATAAAATTTTATTACTCTAGGTAGCGCCTTACATGTGTTTTTATGCATATAATCACAATGCATAAGCAGTATTATAGGATGCTCTCTAACTGTAGTTTTTGTTGCTTCTCTATACAGCTTGTCAGGAGGAGTTTTACAATTGATTCCATCTGACATTACAGCATTCCAATCGTATACTTTAAGATTATAGCCATGAAGTTGTTCTAAAAAAGTCTTGGTTAAATGTTTGCAACTGCCAGAAGGGAATCTTATTATTGTTGGCTTAAATCCCGTAATAGTACTAATTTCATCCTGAGATTTCAACATTTCAGATATAAAACCTTTTCTACTAGAGTATATTTTCTTATATGTGTGCGTATAAGTATGAAGCCCTATACTATGCTCTTCAGTATATATTCTTTTTACCACAGCTTCTTGTCCCTTAATTTGATTTCCAATAAGAAAAAAAGTTGCTTTGACATCATTTTCTTTAAGTATATCTAAAACTTTATCTGTCATAATACTAGGTCCGTCATCAAAGGTTAAGTATATTACTTTTTCATTGATTTTGATTAGTGTAGAATGGCCTAAGGCTACTTGACTACCTAAAAAACAAGACATAAGTAATAAACCTATAAACATAATTAAACTTTTCTTTCTCATATTTTCTCCTTGCTATATATTGTTAAGCTTTAAGATATATAAACTTAAACTTACTATTTATTATTATCTAAATTAACCTATATAATAAGTGGAATTTAATGCAATATACGATGAATTTAATTATATAATCATACTCTCATTAAGCATAAATGAAGAAAAGATTATTAATACTAATAATGATATTAGACAAGAGGTAAAAAATAAAATGAATTAAACAAAGCAACATATAATGATAAAATAAAAACAAAAATTAGTTAACTAATTAATTGGCTAATTGATTTTGTTTTTATTAAATATTATATTACTTTTTTAATTCTTTTTTTCCAGAAACTATACTTGTGGTATCCATTTTGAATGTAGATTTAGCTTCATCGGTAGTGAAATACACATTCCCCTTAACTATAGTTTTTATTAAATGAAAGTTGTTTGACGAAACATAAATATTTCCTTTGAATGTTCCATATTCTATACTGGTTTGAGGACTATTGACAGTCAATTTTGGCACAGTCAAAGTTAATCTGCTCTTATCCTCGTCTTGACCGTATAAATCTATCTTGCGTTCTAAAATAGCCTTACCAGTAGCATCTTTTTTACCGCTTTTATAATCACCATTAAGTATGAGATTTTTATTAATAGTTAGATTTTTTGTTATTGCGATACACCAAGTACCCTCATTACTTATTGCCTTTTCAAAATCAGCTACAGTACTTACCATTGAGACTGTTTTCCCTGTTTGCCCTGTTTTAGGTGATGTTGTTTGTTTTGAAATTGTAGGTCGCTTACTACAACCTACAAATAGTATCATTAATATGATTATAGCTGCTGTAAATAATATGAATCTAGACTTCATTAGAAATCCTCCTTATTAGCAAGACATTTTTATTTTACATGTATTAAGTAGAAATTAATATTTTTATCACCCCAGCCTAAATCCCAAGGCACACGATATCTGTCAATAGTATGGGTATTAACAAGAGGATAACCATGAGAGTCAAAACCAGTTACTATAGCAAAATGGTCTATATCATTACCTATGGCATAACATATAAGATCTCCTATATCTAATTTTTGTATTGCGCCACATGGATAGCCGGGAATTGGGGAAACTAACTCCTTAAATGTTCCTTTCCCAACTATTTTTCCCTTCCCACAGTAAGTTAAATATTTTTTAAATGCATCAGCATTAACCCATGCTGAACTTCCTTCAGCTCCACCATATCTTTGATAAGTACAATTCCAAGTATCATCAAACCTTAGACTACCACCGTTTTTATCTCCGATTGATTGAGATACATAATTAGTACAATTTCCACCAATGCCAGTATAGTTTTTGTATATTTTATTATATTTTGTTGAATTGCCACTTGCCCATGGTATTCCACAGTATTTATCTGCATATTTGACAGCATTTAGTTTGTCATAATGACCTTTGGTAACAACCTTGGGTTCAGAGGGTGTTTTAGGACAATTTTCGAGTATATAAATAGGGTCTTTATCAGCCTTAAGCTTAACGTCTTTTATTTCTCCTGAATAAGATTTTAATGCATCTTCAAAACAATCTAAATAGTAATCAGAATAAATTATCCATTTATCTCCTTTTTTTATAAGTTCCATAGAGTGTGTTAATCCCACTCCAAAGATATTTGTAGTAGGTGTTTTATCATTTTTATAATTATATTGGAACTTATAATATTCATCAACCAATAATCGAAGACCTCTTTTGGTAGTAGTTATCTTTCTGATTTTGGGATTAGATTCAACTTTTATAAAATTCATGCTTCTTTGAGTTGACCAATCATTAAAATAACTAAGTCTTTTAACTTCGTGCTCCAAACTCCACTTTCCAAGTTTTTGAGAAGTATCATAATAATTGGAGAGATTAGTAATATCTTTGGTAATAAACATGGAACAACGATTTTTATAAATATTTTCGAGTAATTTTGTCATTTCAGTTGTATCAGAATTCTCTAGAGCTACTGTAGAAATAGCCTTATCTTTATTTGCAAAAAGATTACAACATTTATAGCCAAACAAACTTGCTAATAAAACAAAAGACAGAATAATAATAGGAATACGGATTTTGTGAGTATAGTTTCTCATGAATTCTATTCACCTCCAAGTTATTTAAAAATAAACGTGGATTTAGTATTCCACATTAATAGAATTTCTTGCAAAAATAAAAGAGGCGTTAATTTGATTTTTTGGAAAATTGTTCATCAAAATAAATTTAGCTAATATACTTTATAATGTAATTAATTTTTGTGAGGTAGCTAATATATGGAGAATAGGGATATAACAAATAATGTCCTCAATACTTCGCTACCTGTAGTTGCGGAGATAACAATATATACGCTAATGTCTATTTTCGATTTAATGATGATTAGTAGATATGGTGGGAATATAGCGGTAAGTGCTGTAGGGTTAAGTAATAATTTAACAAATGCATTTATGGGGATATTTATTTCAGGGGGATTTTGTATAAGTATTGTTTCATTAGTTTCTAGACTAGTAGGTGCAAAGCAATATAATGTTGCTGAAAAATTTGCTTCATTAGGATTTATTTTAGGTTTTAGTACTTGTTTAATTATTATAATTATAGTTTTTTCTTTGGTAAAGAGCTTCTTTATATACTTGGAGCTAGAAATAAAATTTTAGAAATAGGAAACTCATTTATAAGAATTAACTCAATAGCTATATTTTTTGTATAAATATGAGACTTTTAAATTCTATTTTAATTGGATATGGAAACACTTTTACACCATTTGTATGTTCCTTAGTTTATTTTCTTTTAAGATAATTTTAAGCTATTTACTGATTTTTGGTATTGTGTTTAAGGCAAGGGGAATAGATGGATCTGCTATAGCCTCTACAATCGCTTATTTATGTGGATTTGTTTTTTCTTTCTACTATACTGTGTTCAAGGCAAAAATTAAGTTTAAACCATTTTATATTTTTTCAATTTCTTTTAAAAACATAAAAAAAATATTAGCATTAGCTATTCCTTGTTCCATGGAGGAAGCTGTATTTAGTATCAGCAAATTGATATGTGTTGCTATTATAATTCATTCTGGGAGTGTTGCATTTGCATCGGATGAAATAGCTAATATGATATAAGGACTTTCAGTTATGCCAAGTATTGGATTTGGTATTGCGGTTATTACTTTAGTAGGACTTAACGTAGGAAAAAAGGATTATAAAAAAGCTAAAAAAGCTGAAAAAGCTGCTTTTAACTGTGTTTTTTATGCAGTATTTATAATGGGCATATTTGCAATAATATTCTTAGTTATGCCTAACATTCTGGTGAATTTTTTTGTGAATAATTATGAAAAAAGAGTTGCTTATTTAGCTGGTAGGTGTCTTTTCATCGGAGCAATAGAGCAACCGTTTATAGGTATATCTATAGTATTTGAAGGCGCATTAAAGGGTATAGGAGACGTTAAGAGTCCGTTTTTCATTTGTTGTTTTACAAGCTGGATTATAAGATTGCCCCTAACCTATTATTTTATTAATATTTTAAAATATCCAGTTACAGCTGTATGGTGTATTATTGCGCTGTAATGGGGAGTTGATGCTCTTCTTATGTTTATCTTCTTTAATTACAGATTTAATAAATTATTAAAAAATCAATTAATCTGTAGAACATAAACTCTTAAGTAACATTATTAGATAAATTGCTACCTGCACAATGTTGTAATATTATGTAGTGAAACTATTTGTTGTGTTATATAAAATACTAAGATAATCAAATGAAGATATGTGAATGATTTATGCTGATACTATTAAGGGATTAGTTGCTGCTAAGACGATAACACAGACCCAGTCAAAAAAAAGTAATAAACAAATAAGATAAATGAAAAAGTTGAAAAAGGTATGAAGAAGTAGGGTTAATAGGTGCAATTGATTTACAAAAAATATTGATCAGAGCATCCCGTTGTGGGTGCTTTTTTATTTGTCAAAATAGAAGTATGTTGTAATAAAAATTTATCAAGAAAAGTATATTTGTATGCACTTAATCAAATAATAGAGTAAATAAAATAAATAACATCAGGATGATGGAGGATGCAAAATGATGGAAACAATAAAAGAAAAAGAAGACTTATATAATTATAATAATTCTATTTTTGAAAAAGTATATTTTACAAATGGTGATATGGCTTTACGTTTTCAAACAATAAAAGATAAAGAATCATTTGATGAATTAATAGATAAATCTTTAAAAGAATTAAATAAAATTTAGCTATAATAGAATAAGAAAGAAGCTAAGAAAATTAGCTCCTTTTTAAATTCTTAATTCGTATTTGTTATTAACGCACTTTACTATTGTATATAGTAAATAATTCTTGCCAATTATATAGCGAAACTTAATAAAGGCAAACGCCAACTGATACATAATGTAAAAGAGAGCAGTAGATAATCTACTGCTCTAATACATAATACTAAACTAGTATAATTACATATATTATAAAAATAATCATAAAAATTAATACAACTTATATTGAGGTTCTTGTTTCTGAATATATTTCTGTCTTCTTTTTAAAAGGTGCATTGATGAATCAAGTTGTATTGCGATTTGCTGTTTTCTCAGCATCAATTAGAGCCCCTGCTACAAATAAAAAAAATGACTGTATTAGACTATTAGAAATAGCACCTTATTTAATGTCTATTGATAAACATAAAATTTTTATAAAAGTAGTAATAGTATATTTCGATTACATTATCCTAATGATAAATAAATATAATAAAATAAATAGGATGGTGTAAAAATGAAAAATACAAAAATAAGTTCAATTCTTATTATAGTCAGTTTATCTACTATGTTATTTGCTGGTTGTAGTTCCACAAAACCAACTACTAAAAAACCAATAGTTACTCCTAAAACAGCAGTTAATAATACTGTAAAAGCACTCTCAGAGGATATGAAATTGCTTTATACCGACACCCTTAAGGTATTAGTTAAAGCTAAGACAATAACGCAAACCCAATCAGATAAAGTAATGGCTGAAGTAAAGAAAAATGTGTCACAGGTTAAAGGCAATTTTAACAAATTAAGTAAATTAGTAAAAGATAAAGTAATTACTCAATTACAAGCTGATATAATAAATGAAAAAATTCAAAAGAATATGAAAAAGTAAAAAATGAATGATAAAAATAAAAATTGAATAATAAAAAATAAGACACTCAAGATAGTGCCTTTTTTAATACCCAAAATTAATTTGAAATGGTGATTCTATGGGTTGACGGTGGCTTTTTATAGCAAGTATAATGTAGCTTAGTAATTAGCATTCAATGCAAAACTTGAGGGTTTACAAATGATAATAAGAAATAGATAGACAAAGGAGTAATAGATATGGCAGAAGAATGTAAAGTATGCATAATCGCAGACAGAATAGGTCGAATAGAAGATGATATAGAAAAGAATGAGCAACATAGTAAAAAAACTGAAAAGGCCGTTTACAGAAAGTATGTCGTCACAAGTACCCCCTTATCTAATGATGTTGGTATTGATATATTTAGATTTTATTCATACTTATTATGTTAAATGACTTTTATGAATTAATTTTCAATTAATCTATTTTACGCCAACTGTCTTACTTCTACGTTCCATTAAAAGTATATCCAACCATTTTTCATTTTAGCGACTTTTTCTCTTATCCCAATGCTTCTAAACCCACATTTTTCATCTAATGATATATTTAATGTATAATCGTAATCATACAACATAAGCTATATTGTGAAGCTGCTCTGGTGTGTGTAGTTTTTTTATAATCGCTTGAAAGAATAACTACTTCAACTAATCGTTGAAGTAGTTATTCTTTTACACTTAGGAGTACACCTCTATGCAGTACCTTTTATCAATGTTATTCTAATAATAAAGGATTTTACATTTAAATTATGGATTAATTTTCAAATTTTATTTGATGTTTAAACCAGAATAAACGGATATAATATGTATGTTCTATTTTTAAAACAAGATAGGTAATAATATTGTATAATGGAGGACATAATTCATGAAAAAATTTAATGATTGGATAGGTGATAAACTTTCAAATGGATTATCTTCTATGACGGTATTTTATATAATTACTCTTTTGGTGTTAGCACCATTAATTGTTGAAAGGCCTGCTACGATAATGGCTTGGATACAATATTTGAGTACCGCAGTATTACAAGCTTGTGCATTACCTCTTCTTGGATACACAACGAATAAACAAGGCAATATTCAATCAAAGTTATTACAAGAAACTTAAGATTGTTAAAAAAGAACAATCACTTGCAAAAAAACAAAGACATAATCATAGTGAAGAAATGGCAGAAATAAAATTAATCGTAGAAGAAATCCATAAACATCTTAACGAGAATAAAATATGAGTTTAAATGTCCAAGTCTAGAGTTAGGTTAAATACTAGCTTCAGGCTTATTTTTTATACTACATTTATATTAAAGATTGTTTCTTCCAATTGGCTTTCTTTAGTAAATTAATTAAATCATTATCTGTCTATTTTGGGGTAGTGACAGGGTAGTTACCGTGTCAACTTGTACATATAGCTTGGTAAAATTTATATTTTGATGTACGGGTACTTCTAATAAAATAAATCATATTATATGTAAAGAAAATAGATTTAAATAACCATAAATGATTTAAAAAGTTCCATAAGGACTTTCTACTATAGTTAGACATAAACGAGGGGGAAAATATAAATGATAGTTTCAGATCTTATAGCAATTCTTCAACAATTACCACAAGATAGTAAAGTAGTGATACCACACCTTTATAGACTAAAAATGGGTGTGCTTAAAGAAAGTGTTTGGGATATTTTATCTGTAAGCCCACGGTATGACGAAGCTAATAATCTAATCAATTATACAATTAGGTCTAATATTAAGCCTTCCGATGTAAAACAAATAATATTTTAATAGATCATTTTAAGTGTAAAGGGGAGAATCTACATCCCTAGGAAAAGCAACATAACAAATATATTACTGTTATTGATAGATTGATTGATAATTTATTTAGTGAATATTTTTAAAGATCATTATCTGATTTTATGATAATGATCTTTTTATTTTTTTATCTAAATTTTAATATTTACGTTTAGAATTTCTTATATTTCTTATATTTCTTATTTAGATACATATATCCTAGAAGAATTTTCAGTGGTCTATCGGTTAATATGATAAAGTAGAAAGCAATTAAAGCTTGACAACTTTAAATCTTGAACATTTCCCCATGCTTGTTGTAAGGACATTGCCCAATATCATCAAATTCTATACCTCCACCTTCTTTGTTTCCAATTGATTGAGATACATAATTTGTACAACTTCCACCAATATCGGTATACTTTATTATATTTTGTCGAATTTTCACTTGCCCATTGTACCCAACAGTATTTATCTGCATATTTAACAGTATTTATTTTTGCTTTAACCCTTAGTGTTGATGATTTTTCAGTCGGTGTAGCCTATGGTCTGTTTAAAACTCAACTATCATATTAATCATTGATAATGACGGTGTAGGTTCCACAACGTCTACCTATGGTGTAATGCTCATAGGTAGATTCATCTAATATGTTGAGACAACTCAAATTTATAGATACATGTCTAAATGTGTGATTTTGAAAAATAGATATTTCTCAACCTTTTCCAAAGTCCTGTTTGTCAATTTGTTAATGTTAATTAAAAAATTCAATAATACCAAGTATTATTAGCAATATACCTGAAAATAATGGCGCATATTCACCCAAAACCTTACCTAATACATGATTACCTACAGTTTCACCAAATATAATTGTAAGGATACTTAATATAAATGTAGTTATTGCTGTAAATTGAATACTAACTCCTGTTATACTTGCAGCCATTCCAGTTCCTAAATTGTTAAAGGTTAATGCGAATGCTACAATGAGAGCTTCCTTCACATTTATGTTACCAGAGCTATCTAAATCAGATTTTTCAGCATATACAATCATATCAGTAGCATTCTTCAATGCAAGTTCCTTTGACTTGGAGTTATTTATAAGTTTTATTATGCTCTGGGTCACAAAATATGTACCCAAAATAATAATAACTATAGCACCTAGACCATTAGCTACAGAGTGAGGCAAAAATTTTAATATATACGTTCCAACTAACATAGATAAAAATGTTCCTGTAGAGGTTAAAATTGCTATTATAAGATTTGAAATTATCCCTATCTTTATTTCCTTTATCCCGTAAGCTATTCCTACAACTAAGTTATCTAGGTTAGAAGCTAAACTAAATAATAATGCTGATATAATTAATGCCATATATGTTCTTCCTTTTCATTATTTACAGTATAATATACGGTTTGTAAACTTACATTGTGATTAATCATTCATAAAGGAGTCTCTAAATTGTACAAATAATATCATTATTTCACTAATAATGCTTAAATAAATAGGGCAAAGCCTATTTATGATATTAATATTATGTTGAATGATTAGTTTTATATCATTTAAAAAGCTAAACAATTTTTTGAATGAATAATATTAGAAAATAAAAAGATGATGACATACTATTTGTGGAGCATCACTTTAATGCTCGACCGTAGGGAGATTTTGTTCTAGACAAATACTATTATATTGACATATAATATAACAAAACATAATAAAAGGGGGATGGATTTATGGGCTCGTATACAGCGTTAATTATACCAGGAATATTTATTCTAATAATTATTGTAATACTTAGTTTAATAGCCTATGGCATAGGTGCCACAAGTATAGGATCAGATGAAGTAGGTATTGTTGAAAAGTGGTGGAGCTCAGGAGGCTCAGTACCTGCTGATGGTCTTATAGCACTAAAAGGAGAAGCAGGATACCAACCAGAAGTTCTAAGAGCGGGTGTCCATTTTAAGACACGTTTCAAATATAAGGTTAAGAAGGTAAGGCTAGTAACCATACCACAAGGGCAAATAGCTTATGTGTTTTCAAGGTCTGGAGAAAGTTTAGGTGATGGTCAAACTCTTGGTAGGGTTATACCACAAAGTAAATCATTTCAAGATGTGGTAGCATTTTTAAATAATGGTGGTCAAAAGGGTCCGCAAAGACAAATTCTTCGTGAGGGTACGTACGCATTTAATCTAGCACAATTTATTATAATTACAAAAGACAGGGTGCACTCAATATTTACTTCAAAAGATGAAACGGCACAAATAGAAACAATGCGTAGTGATTTATCTATAGAAAATGGTTTTAGTCCAGTAATTATATCCAATTCAAAAGTTTCAGTGCAAAATACTCAGCTGGATGAAAATAGTGAAATAGATGTGTCATATAATAAAACAGCAAATAAACAAGGTAGTCGTGATACTATAGGTATTGTAACTATTAATGAGGGACCAACACCTGACAATGGGGCAATTATAGCACCTATTGTTGGCGAAGGTATAAATAATGAGTTTTATCATAATAATTTCCAAGAGCCAGAAAAATTTTTAGCTGCAGATGGAAGAAAAGGTAAACAGATGCAAGTACTTACAGATGGGGTTTATTTTATTAATAGAATGTTTGCAAGTGTTGATATAGTACCTAAAAGCATAATAGATATTGGTTATGTAGGGGTTGTGGTAAGCTATTTTGGCGATAAAGGTGAAGATGTTTCAGGTACAGGGTATTCTCATGGAGAACTTGTAGAACAAGGGAAAAAGGGCATTTGGAGAGATTCTATGATGCCAGGAAAGTATGCATTTAATACTTATGCAGGTAAAGTTGTGCCAGTACCTACTACAAACGTAATTCTTAAGTGGATCAGTGGTCAAAATGGGGTACACAAGTTAGATGATAATTTAAAAGAAATTAGTTTAATAACTAAAGATGCTTTTGAACCTAATTTACCACTTACAGTAGTATTTAACATTGATTATAGAAAAGCATCATCAGTTATACAAAGATTTGGAGATATAAAAATGCTTATTGAACAATCTCTTGATCCTATGGTTTCTGGTTACTTTAAAAATATTGGTCAAACGAAAACTCTTATAGAATTAGTTCAAGATAGAAGCCAAATTCAACAACAGGCAGCAGATGAAATGACAAGTAAATTTAAACTATATGATTTAGAACTTCAAGAAGTATTAATAGGAACACCAGCCGCTTCAGCTAGTGATACAAGAATTGAAAAAATTCTTGCACAACTAAGGGATAGACAAGTAGCTATGGAAGAAATTAAGACAAATGAAGCTAAACAAAAATCAGCTGAAAAGCAAAGAGAATTAAATGAAGCAGAGGCAAAGGCAATGGCACAATCAGCTCTTACACAATCAAGTATTGATATAGAGGTAGCTGATAATAAGGGTAAATCTGAATTAAGATTGGCAGAACAGTTAGCATTAAAAACGCAGAAACTTTCCGAAGCAGACAAATATAAAAGGACACAAGAAGCCGATGCTGAAAGATATACTAAAGAGGCTCAGGCAGCAGCCCAAGCAAAGACTATCGAATTAACAGCGAGTGCTAATGCTAAGCAAGTAGAACTACAAGCTAGTGCAGAGGCATTTAGCCTTGAAACAGTAGGTAAAGCAAAGGCATTAAATATTAAAGCGGTTGCAGACGCTACGGCTGAGCAAGAAACAAAAGTAGGAATAGCGAAGGGAACAGCTGCAAGAGCTTTAGTTGAGGCTTATGGTGGCCCGGATTTACAAGTTAAGCAAAGTGTTATGATAGCATTTGCAGAGGCACTAAAGATAAGTAAGTCTCCACTTGTACCACAAACCATAATAATGGGTGGAACTGATGGAAAAACACCTAACGCAATGGAAGGTATAATGAGCATGGTACTTGCAAATATGGCAAGTGGAAAAGGTTCAATATTACCAAAATCTATTGAGAATACAGATGTCAAAAAGGAAAAAAAACCACAAAGTTAATAATCTAAAATGCATACAAAAAATCCAGCAGAATAAATTAATTATTCTACTGGATTTTTCAGTTTTGCTTAACCCAACAAGGGAATGTAACAAGTTACGAAGTTACTGTTTTATGTGCATCCGAGTGGCTTTGATTTCAGTCGAGCGTATTAAATGAATATTTTTGAGCTTTTAAATATTTGATAACTTGTGGTAATGCCTGGACAGTTGTTGCCTTGGTAGAAGCATCATGCATTAAAATAACTACGTGTTCTTTTCCTTTAGTATACTTTTTAAGGTTATTTAGTAATTTATCTACTGGAATATTTTGTCCCTCTGCATCGCCAGTTAAATCATTCCAATCTATATTATTGTATCCATCACTTTTAAGTGCTACTCTAAAAGACTCGAGTTTTTTGCCAAATGATCCACCTGGGAATCTTACTAATTTACTATTGAAATTGCTACCCAGTATTGATTTTAATACGGTATCACATTTAATAACATCACTTATAAAAGTATTAGTATTAGAGTATATATATTTATAATTGTGCGAATATGTGTGGTTCCCAATAGATTGTCTATCTGCTGCTTCCTTCTTTACCAAATCAGGATATTTTATTGCCATACTTCCAACTATAAAAAAAGTTGCCTTTATATTATAGTTATCTAAAGTCTTTAAAATATCAGGAGTAATGTTAGCTGAAGGACCATCATCAAAAGTAAGATAGGCTATTTTATGTCCATCTGGCTTATAAATATGCTTATAGACATCTATAGTTGGCGATTTTATGTTTAATTTGTTACAATTTACTGCATTTTTACTTAAATCCATTGTTGCATTAGCAGGAAGGATACTATTTATTCTACTAGAATTATAAAATATTAAACATAATAGGATAACGATTAAAATTGTTATGACTAAAACAAATCTTCTTTTATTTAGAATTAATATATTCCTTCTATTTTCAAATTTCATTATAATTTAGCCTCAATCATTTTAATATTTGGGTTTGAACTTAATTTATATATTCAAGTATATGTATAATATTTATTATTTATTATTGTTATAAAATATTTCAAAAACTATTTTATAACAATATCGGTGCAAAATGTTATAAGCTCATAGAACAAATTCTTGCAAATGTAAAATTACACATGCTATTATTGATGAAGGAAATACTTAAACAGTGAACTGGCAGAAACGTAAGTGTTGGAGACAATTAAGAATAAATAATTGATATAATAATTATAGGGGTTCAATGTTTTTTTAGCATCTTGTATCTGAAAATCGTCACCATCACAGCTTATCACTTTTACTTCCATTTTTAACTGCTATGCCTACAATTCAGTATCTTTATTCGGCCTATTTGCTCTAGGTACATTTGATAGTTACATTTTATCAATCTGCTAGTGGACAAATTTATGAAAATGATAATATTAAAAAAATCTAATAGAAGTACAAACAGGGAAAGAAATAACTTACAAAGGTACATTACTTCAATTATATAGTGGCGGAATTGTATCATTAAGTGAAGGGAAATTAGTGAGAACCCCTTTCAATTAAACTGATGATAAAGTCGTATATAAATAAGTCCAAATAATAAGTTAAGTGCTATTATAAAATTGGATAATGTTATATTGAAAGGATTAGAAATTGTATTACGCTTGTTATCATTGTGAAATACAAAAATGAATCATAAAAAACGAAAAAAGGACAAAAAAACAAAAGCAATGGATATTTTCAACACTTTCATTGCTTTTGTCCTGTTAAATATTATTGTTCTAATTTTACGGACATAACATATTTTAAATTTTTCTTCATAATTATATATCATTCATTAACTTATCTTAATTGATATTCTTTTGAAATATTAATTTCTTTTTGCTGAAAATATAATTGACTCGAATATATTATTAATTTTGAAATTTGCAATATCACCAATATATCATTGTTTATATCTCTCATTAAGTTTTTAAACTCTAAATTATATTTTTTTTGTAGCTTCAATACTATAGCTTTTATGTTATCTTCATTCATTTCATAATCATTAAACTTTATCTTACCTCTTAAAAAAAGCGATAGTAATTTTATATGTAAAATCACTTCATAAAATATATGTTTATACAAACTTTTTTTCTCATTACCATCTTGATGATATAAACAAAAATAATCACAACCAAAGTGGCAAATAACCCCTAAGCGTCTTGAAAATTCTTTGATTGAAATGTTTTGATCCATCAATCCTTCTGAATATTTATTAACAATATCTAAGCTTTTATCTACTGTGTGTGAACGGTTAATATCGCTATTGTTCAAATCAGGCATTATATTTCCGTATGCAAATGCTAGCCTGTCTAGTTTGAAACCCATATGATTAGATATGTACTTATATAAGATTTGTGATATTAGTAAATGACTATTAACTATCATGGGATTACACTTCCCCTACGTTTATATTTTATTAACAAACTATTATATATTTTTCCCATATTCTTATTTTATAGTTAAAAAATTAAAAGTAGATTAAAAAATCCTTAATTTTGTATTAAAAATTATAAACGGAAAATGATATCACGAGTAGTGAGATTTAATAGTTTATATTATTGTATATAAAGGATAATAAGCATCAGTAAAAATTTCACTTTTCTTAATAAAATTAATTTAATAAGCAAGTCTATTAGAAAAGTTAACTTATTTAATATAAATTAATTAGTTTGATTAGTTCTTCCTAAGAAAATAAAATCCAAATATTATACAGGAGTAAAATGTAATTAATCTCCACAATAATATAGCAGCCATTATATTATAAGATGCGAAAAAGAAACTAAAAAGCATATAAAAAGCACCTTCTGCACCACCCATAGCTCCAGGTGATGGTATAACTGCGGTTATCATCATAATAAATGCAGTCCCTGCTATCATACTACCTATGTTAGCACCTTCCATACCAAAACTAAGATAAATAAAATAGGGAATAATAAAATATATTGTAAGTAGAAGTATTGTATAAATAATAACTTTAAAAATTAATTTTTTGCTATGTTTTGCTATTTCTATATTATTATGAAACAGATCTAGATTATTATTAATGCGTATTTCTAACTTTGACATATTTTTTACTAATTTAAGCTTATTTAATATTTTAGATAAGACTATTATGAACTTATGTGTTAATTTACGATATTTTGAAAATACAATTAAACTTATAATTACACTAGCATGAACTGCAAATCCTAATCCTATCAAATAAAATAAATTGCTCGTATTTCTTTTAAAAAGATCTAATTTCCAAAATATAAGAATTAAAGAATATAAAGTTAATATTGTTTGATAGACAATAAATTTAATCATCAGAGCTGAACCAGATTCACCAGCTCCTAATCCTTGTTTTATAAGTGCATAGAACTGCATTGGTTGACCACCAGATGAAAAAGGAGTAATAGAATTAAAATATTGCCCAATCATTGTAACTTTAAACGCATCTTTTAATTTATAGTCTTTTTTTGTTAGCAATACAATACTTTGCAAAATTTTAGCTTCAAAAATCCAATATAATAGCATGCACATAACTGCAACTAATATCCATTGAATTTGTAAATTATTCATTTGATGAATTAAATCCATCCACCCATGTGATAATATAATAAACAATACAAAAATAACTACTGACGTTATACCCAAAATCAAATTAAATTTATAGTTTTTCATTAACTTACCTACCCTTTATTCATGATATATTTCATGAAAATCGTATTATAGTTTTTTGCTCTGCATTTTAATTATTACATTATAACATTAAAGAAGGATTAAATTATTTAATAAATAAGGTATTTGTAACATATTCAATATAGATAGATTTACACTACAGATTAGTGAAGGTAAATATTTGTTTATTTTAGAAAGAGGCGTTCTGAAAATTCATACTTGTAAAATAAAAAATGATTATTCTACTATTCATAAATTGTAGAATAAACATTTTGAAATTAATAGAACATTAAAATATTTTTGCTCTATCAGTTTACTAAAAAGTGATTTTTATCATTTCTATAATCACTTTTTATCATGATTCTTAAACTGAAGCTAAGACATTTTTAATCTGTTTTTAATGTTATAAATATATAGTATGAAATAAGGCAAAATCTATCGAAGCTTTCAATAACGAACTGGTACAAGAGAATAATCTAGTGTAACCCTAAACAAGGTTACATATATAATCACACAATAAGTAAAGGAGTGTTTTTTTGAAAAGGGTAAGTACCGAAACTATTAGGAATAGTATTATCAATACTGCTGTATTCCTTACCCTAATGTTAGGAATTGAGAATATATTGTATGAATATTACTATAAAATTTATGTTATTTCGTATATAAGCAAATACTTTTACTTTTTTAATCCCGAAACATTAGTACTGCATAGAACGATTTCTGTTATTACAGGATTTGTATTGATTTTTACAAGCTATAGATTATACAAAAGGATGAAGATGGCATGGGTAATTTCAATATGTATGCTATCTGTTTCAATGCTAATGCATGTAATAAACTTTCACAGTTTATTTAGGCCTGTTATTATTGTTGAATTTGTTGTTATCATCATTCTTATTTTTAATTATAAATATTTTAAAAGAGAGTCTGACCCAATAAGTCTCAAGAATAGTATATTTATTGGTGTAATAGTTGTTTTTTTGATTATTATGAATACGTGCTTTGTGGTTTATGAAGTAAATATTAGGCCTTTAACTGTAAACATATTGAGTTATGCTGTTTTACGAACTTTTAGAATGTTGTTTTTAATTGATTTTTCTACGTTAGGACATTTATCAATGAAAGAACTGGTCTTTGTAAAGACTGAAATAGCAATAAACTGGACTGGGGTTTTAGTTGCACTATTTTTTATTTTAAAACCATTTGTTTATCAGCCTTTTGTCACTGCATTTGACAAGGAGAGGGTAAGAAAACTACTTTATAAATACGGCGAAAATTCTCTTTCTTATATTGCTATTGAAGATGACAAAAGATATTATTTTGGCCACAATGTTGAAGGGGTAATAGCATATACAATAGCTGCAGGAGTTGCAGTATAGATCGGAAGAGCGTCGTGTAGGGAAAAAGTGTGGATCAAGTGTAGATCTCGG
>NZ_CALEVF010000258.1 GCF_937920395.1 uncultured Clostridium sp.
TGATGGCATATGTTTTCCATTTGCAATACCACCGCAACCTATAATTCCTATTCTTACTTTCTTTTCACTTATCATTGTATTGTCCTCCTCTAATTTGTTCTATATTGTTTGTATATTACTAAATTAACATAATATTATATTATATGATATAATATTATTGCAATGAAAGTATCAAATATTTGTCATAATAAAAGGAGTAAATCTCATGGAAACATATTATGAAGAAAAAACTAATTTAAAAGAAGGTATATTGTATCCTTTTGAATGTCACATTCAGAAAAGTTTAGGTAAGGGTACTCTAGCAAATGCCCATTATCATTATTACATAGAACTACTGTATTGTATTTCTGGTAAAGCACAAGTGTTTATTGCAGGTAAAAGTTATGACTTTTACCTAGGTGACATCGTTCTAATTAATTCAAGAGAAGTACATTCTGTTTATAAAACTTCAGATGATGACGTTGAATATATCGTGGTAAAATTTGATCCAAATGTTTTATATTCAACATCCATAACCGTCTTTGAAAGTAAATATGTTTTCCCATTTACTTTAAACAAATCAACTCATCAAAAAGTTTTTACTAATAATGAAATAAAAGATACCACTATCCCACAGCTTATAAATGAAATTTTTAAAGAATATATTAATAAAGATTATGGCTATGAATTAGCTATAAGAAATAATATTGGTGGTGTATTTTTATTAATACTTCGTAATTGGTATGATAAACGGCTTGATTTAAACATAAATACTACTATAAACGAAAACATTTTAAAAAAATTACAAAATATCTTTGACTATGTTGATAAAAATTACATGTCTGACATATCCACAGCGTCTGTTGCATCTGTATGCAATATGAGCTATAGCTACTTTTCAAGATTTTTTAAGGCTTCTGTTGGGAAAGCTTTCAGTAAATATTTAAACTACGTAAGAATAACTGAGGCAGAAAAATTATTACTTTGCACTAACTTAAATATTACTGAAATTGCTTTTGAAATTGGTTATACTTCTTCTAGTTATTTCATTCAGCAATTTAAGCATTATAAAAACCTATCACCTAAACAATTTAAAATAAAATTTAATTTAGATGTTAATAATAATTATTTTAATATATTTATAAATTAACACAATATGGTATTATATTATATAATAAAATTAAAATATAAGTATCAAATATTTGTCATAATATACTGTCTTTTAAATGAAGCTAGAGCATCAATAACCTTTACTAAAAAACTATAATTAAAGGGGTGTCATTTATGAATTATACATACAAAAACTCTTTACTAACACCTATGGAAAGAACGTTAAATTTACTCTCACTTATGACCTTAGAGGAAAAGGTAGGTCAAATGATGCAAATAAGTTACAATATGGTAACCGTAACTGAAGCAGAACAATGGGCTAAAAATAAGTTTGCAGGCTCTGGCTGATATTCTATTTGGAGAATTTAATCCTTGTTGAAAACTAAGCATATCCTTCCCCTATCATAGTGGACAAACACCTATTTATTACAATCATCTGCCAGGTTGGCATAGTCCTAAATACGCAGATTTAGCTACAGCGCAGCCACTGTATAGCTTTGGTTATGGACTATCTTATACTAGTTATAAATATTCTAACCTAAAGCTTTCTAAGTCAAGTTGCTCACCTGAAGAAACTATAACCGTAAGCGTAGATGTTACTAATATAGGTAAATATGATGGCACTGAAATTGTGCAATTATATGTTAATGATGTTATAAGCTCAATTATGACTCCTGTTAAAGAATTAAAGGGTTTTAAAAAAGTTCAGATAAATGCTGGAGACACAAAGAACGTAAGTATTACTTTATCTGTATCAGATTTTTCTATTGTAGATGCAGATGAGCAGTATGTTGTAGAACTTGGAGAATTTGAAATTATGGTTGGTCAAGATTCTAGGAATGCAAATCTACTCAAAGAGATTCTTACTGTAGGTTAATCTCAAAACAAGAATTATAATTTTCTTATTTATACGTTTTATATTAAAATTTTAAAAATAGTATTAAAGCTATTGGAGCCGCTACCTTAATTCTAGTGTCGTTTGCTAGAGTAAAGAAAGTTACGTACCCTCCCATTGAAATACCAGACATACCTATCCTATTTAAATCTACACGGCTATCATCTTTTAAATTGTCTATAACTTTAGAAATATCTTCCGATGTGCCTTTAATAACTTTAAGAAACTTTTTGCAATTTGTAACTTTATCATTTTCATAAAAGTATTCAGTATAGTTATCTACAATACGTTCACCATGAAGCCTAGCATCTGCAAGCACCACAAAGAAACCTTCTTGTGCCAGTCTAATACCCCTATGTAAATCAATAACTTTATCTCCAAACATACCATGTGCAAAGATAACAACTGGTAAAGGTTTATCACTTTTTGGATAGCAGTATAGCACTGGTATTTTTTCATCAGTAACAATATGATGCTCTAAAAACAATTTAACATCATTGCTTTTATGTTCTGATGCAAGCCTTAAAAATTCAAGTCCAATTTTAACTTCATATGGATCTACTACATTTGATACTCTTGTATCTAAAAATTCATAACCATCCTCATATCCTTTGCAGGAAAAGCCCTCTTTATTATTAGGATTACCTTCTAATTCAAAAATCTTATTACCCATACGAAATTACCGTCATATAAAATTTATAACGGTATTCACCTCCTTTCTTTTATATTTTTTTTAAATATCTCTAGTCTCTCCTGCCTTTATCTCAATTAGTTCCTCATTTACACTAATCCATAAAGAAATGCAAGACGGATTATAAATAATACTGTTTTCTGCAGAAAGTTTTATATTTTTCAAAGCTTTTATATAATCCACAATTTCTATGTTTGTAGCATACCATATGTCTGGTCTGTTACTAATTACTTTTGAAAATTCCTCGATTATCTCCCAATTTTCGTCAACATCAAATTCATAACTATGACCCCAAACATAAAAAAGAGACAACCCGCTAAATTGTGATTCTACAAATTTCTTAGTAATATCCATTAATTTAGGATTTTTATGATAACAGGTCGGATTCCACTCTAAAAAATTTTTTGGAAGATCAAAATTATCATGTTGGTTAACTGTTCTAGAATATTCTATCCCTAAAGTATTTAACACCTCTAAAACCAGCTTTTTATAAGTGCCAAAAGGATATGCCATTCCTCTTACTAAGTAACCAAACCACTTCTCCAGTTGCTTTCTATCTTCTAGTACTTCTTGGACTATTGATTCTCTAGGCATGTCCTCTAAATGAGGGTAAGAATAGCTATGAACCGCAACTTCATGTCCTCTATAAAGCTCTACAATCTCACTTTAATTTATACGTTTAATTAGTTTCCCTTTATTTATCCAAGTGTTACTTTCATATTGAAGGCCAGAGTTCAAATTAAAGGTGGCTTTCAACCCGTACTTATTGAAAATTCCTACAAGTCTTATATCTCGACAATACTTCCATTTGTTGCAGCTTCACTCTTACTCTTAAGTACCTTCATTAGATTTCCATATCCATAACCTTTTAATGTATCCCATTTAAAATTTGCTTCTTGCTTTTCATCAAGTTGATTTTGTGATATAAAATCTACAGTTTTACGACCAAGAATACGAGCCCCGTCATATATTCCTCTATTTAAAAGCATTAAAGTAAATTTACTATAATCATCAAGTGTAGACACAAGACCTTCACCACCAGATTCAAAAGCTGGCAAAGTTAAATAATTATTTAATCCTAAATGATTATCTAAAAATGGAATTAATTTTCCTTGTTCATTATATTTATATACTTGTGCAAATCTATCTTGTTTTTATGATGGAACATAAAATCTGTATCTACCATTCCAAGAGGGATAAAATTTCATCTTTCAAAAATCGGCTGAATTTTTTACCAGATACAATTTCAATTATCGCACCTAGAACATCCGTTGAAGCACCATAAAGCCATGATTCACTAGGCTGAAAAACAAGAGGAACTTGACCTATTTGATTACAATAATCCACCGTTGAGGTTGGATAACCAGTTTCAAGCTTTTGCTTTATATCCTCATAGAGTTTTGACATTTGTATTCCTGCTTCAAAATTTTTATCCGGATATGAAATTCCGGAGGTCATATTAAGTAAATCTTTAATTGTCATTTCTTGGTTAGTATCAACCAATGCTTGCACCAACAATGTTGCCTTTATCAATTTCTTTTTTAATTTCAGCTCCAATTAGTTTTAATTTGTCATTATTCATTTTTATTTCCTCCGTATAAATATGTTAAAATTCTAATATTATATTACTGTACGTTGCTTTAAAATAATGCACTGTTTACGATACCACACTTATTAAGAATTTATCTTTTACATCATTCCATTTACTTTTGCATATAGCCTTACCCCCTTTAACTTCCCTTACTTGTATTATAAGATCTATCTTTCTTACTAGTACTTTTAAGCTAGTTTTATATATCCTCCATATAGTTTAGCATCCAACATTAATCGGCCTTCTAGTGGGCTATAAAATATGTTATAAGCTATTGCATTTTGTATCCATGTAATTTGAAGGTCTACATCGCTCTTTAATAATTTACATAATTAGTACTAATCAATATAATATTAGACTCAAAATCTAGCAACAATACTCCCAGAAACGTTTACCTAAAGTTTAGATGTTTAATATATTGGCACAAAATATAAAAAGAGCAACTATTCTAAGTTAGCTACCCTTTTATTGTTGATCTATATAAGTTTTTCCTTAAATATGTCAGTCAAATTTAATTTCGCAACTTTTCTCTTGATTTCATCAATATCTAAGGTATATAGTCCACGTTCCTCCATTCTCTTAAAATACTCTGCTCCTGCAAATGTATATCTATTTCTTCTTCCTTCTTTAGATTTCATTTTTTCATTAGCATATGATATTAAGTCCCCAACGGCAAGTGCACTAGGTAATATTAAAAGAGGCATTCCTAGATAATTTCGTACGGCATTATGTCCTGCAAGTGCTCCTGTTGCCATAGCTTCTGTATGCCCTACAAATAAACCAGATTT
>NZ_CALEVF010000259.1 GCF_937920395.1 uncultured Clostridium sp.
CACATGCTAATGTGGAGCTGTTTTTTAGGGGAACGGTATGTGTTCCATCGCTTACCAATACTCTCCCAATTGTTTGTGTATTTAAAATAAATCTTACCTGCTTTACTGCTATATTCATCATCCTTATTCTCATATGGAACTATTTTTTGTCATATATATTTTTTAGCTCATCTTTGTTGTCATTCAATCTATTATAACAATATTTTATGTCATCGCCTATGCCTTCCATCATTCTACTATTCTTTTGTACATTTGCCTTCTCTTCATCGCTTTGGAATAAGCTCGGAATATGTGTTTATCTTATTCATACTTATATCTTCTCTCAATTGTTTTACATAAAAATAGAGACAATGCTTCTTTTGTTAGAAACATTAACTCTATTCTTAATTATACTATATATTTGCTCTTCATATTAATTACATTTATCCTCTTCCACTTCGTTTTACTAAATTATTATAATTATGCAGGAAATTTATCCTATCAATTATTTTAATTATTATTTATTTCTTATATTTTATACCATCAGTTATCTATTTGTTGTAAATCTAGTTATTATTTATTAACTATCATATCAATACTAATACGTTTTTATCTTTATTATCCTTACAATCATAATAAGCTTGAATTAACCTTTTGAAGGTGTTTCTTTCCATCCGTAAGAAATATTACCACTTTCATGTATTTTTAAAATCTCCTTATAAAAAGTAGGCTTTTTATATTCTTTATAATTGTATTACATAAATCTGTAACATAGTGACTTCTTTATATTTGCTACTTATACCATTCTTCTGAAAAGCTCTCATTTAACACCATAGAGTTCGGATCTCGTTCTGTAAGAAAGAAATTAATTAGACCTATAAAATATAAAATATCTTCCTTATTAATAATAAATCCTCTATGTTCATTCCATTGCATATCCAATTTGATTGGTATATCATTTTCATCCATCTCAACATTAAAATCCCACATTAGCATAGGCAAAACTATATTAAATCCATTATAATTAACCCATACTATGGCATCATTTTCATCACTTTTAACTCTATACAAACATTTATTTGACTTATACCATACAGTATTATTAATTTTTTTTTCTTCTGATAACATTCTTATTTCCCCCTATAAACATCATATAACCCAGTACAAGCATCCATTCCAGGATTACTTCTTACAGATGAATTTATAACTTCTTCCCATGAACTATATTTTTTAAATAATTGCTCTGGTGTAGGTCCATCTGGATTTTGATATTGTCTCATGTTTCTAGCTCTCATTGATTCTAATCCTTCTAAATTCCCATCTTGGATATATGTATCTATTCTATGAGCATTTCGTTCATTAACTTTCATTCTAGCTATATCTTCGATTGAATATCCTTCATTCAACAAATTCTGACCTTCTAGATTTAGTTTCGTTTTTTCTATCTCAAGGCCTTCATGATATTTTATTCTTTGAAATTTTGCATCTGCTACTTGATCTGGGTTAGTCCAATCTACCTTAAAATTACTTAAACTAGATTCAGGTTTTGGAGAATATCCATATATACATTCTGGACTCTCCAATATATCTTTCGCCGCCTTAGGATTATCCATAGGATTATTCTTATATGTAAATATAGCTTTACCTTCATCTACCTTTGTAACAACTTTCTCAACATCCACAACTTCCCCAGCCTTAGAAACAGAACTGGCTTTACTAAGTCCTTTAGTTAAAAGTACTCCACCAAGCACATATGAAGTAGAATATGCTATTCCTTTTTCTTCTACAGTATCTGATGCACTTTGTGCCATTCCTTCTGCGAGTATAACTGGATCTTTCAATACTGATGACACTGTTTTACCGTATCCTTTAGTTTCAGTAATACACTTCTTTAAGCAATCAGGTGTATCTCCTGTTCCCATCATTGATTTTATTACAACACCTAAACCGGCTCCAACAACTACTTCACTACCTTTTACTATACCATCTACACCCTTTAATACATCACCTGCTAATTTAACTAATCCTTTTCCTAAATCTACTGTTGTTAAAGCAAAATCTTTACCTTCCTCAACGATACTCTCCCAAGTATTTGTGTACTTAAAATAAAGTTTACCTGCTTTACTGCTATATTCATCATCCTTATTCTCATAGGGAACTACCTTCTTGTCATATATGTTTTTTAGCTCATCTTTGTTATCGTTCAATCTATTATAACAATATTTTATGTCATCGCCTATGTCTTCCATCATTCTACTATTTTTTTGTACATTTGCTTTTTCTTCATCACTTTGAAATAAGCTGGGAAGGCTCATTCCCGTCCTAACATTTATTTTAAGCATTCCTACTTCATCGCAGGCCTGAAATATAGACTGCATATTGCACCATATATCATTTCTATCTACCTGCATCATACTAGATGAACTAACTGGCCTTATGATATCTTGCATTTCATTTATGTACCCGTCAAATACTATGTATAAATCATTAAGTTCTTCCTGACATCCTTCTAGATCACCTTCCAGCTCAGAATAATTTTCCTTTAATGCCTCTATTGCTTCACCTTGATTTTCACTTTGCAATTTGGTATTAACAAAACTTAGTACTTCCTTTATTGTTTCTATTGCATTCTTATATTTTTTTATACTAAGACTTATCCGCTCTAAGACTGAATAGTTTATTCTTATATCTCTCTTCAATCTCTTTTCCCCCTAACTAAAGCTATAGCTCTTTAGTTTATTTATTAATATATTACAATTATTTATCATCTCATCTACTATCTCA
>NZ_CALEVF010000260.1 GCF_937920395.1 uncultured Clostridium sp.
TATAATTGTAAAGCCTTGAAGTCACTTGACTACAAGGTTATGCAATTAACTATAATAATATAGATAAGGAGGAAATTATGTTTAATTTTAAAGTGATGCTAAACAAGTTATTTGCAAAATTCAAAATGTTTTCAAACAATTTGTTTTATATAGGAGGCAATGATGCACTACCACCTCCTTTGACTAAGGATGAAGAAGATGAATTGGTAGTAAGACTTGATACAGGAGATAAAAGTGTAAGAGCCACCTTAATTGAGAGAAATTTAAGGTTAGTAGTTTATATTGCAAGAAAGTTTGAAAACACAGGAGTGAATATTGAGGATTTGATTTCAGTAGGAACTATAGGGCTTATTAAAGCAGTTAATACATTTGATCCTGAAAAGAAAATTAAGCTTGCTACATACGGGTCACGATGTATTGAAAATGAAATTCTGATGTATCTTAGGAGAAATAGTAAAATTAAAACTGAAATTTCTCTTTATGAGCCTCTAAATGTTGATTGGGATGGCAATGAATTATTGCTTTCTGATATAATTGGCACTGACAATGATGTGGTTTACAATATTATAGAAGAAGATGTAGATAAGCAATTACTTTGGCTTGCCATGCAACGGTTAAACTCAAGAGAAAAAGAAATTGTTCAACTAAGATTTGGATTAAATGGAACCACAGAAAAAACACAAAAAGAAGTTGCTGATATACTTGGAATATCACAGTCATATATCTCAAGGCTTGAAAAAAGAATAATAAAAAGGTTGCAAAAGGAAATTAATAAAATGGTATAAAGTACTTAAAAATGTATTATAAAATTACTTGAATTAGTATTAGGTACATGAAAACAAATAACAAGTCAAGAATAATATATTGACTTGTTATTTGTTTTCATATGCATTATTAAAAAAACAAAATTATAAATATATTTTTAGTGTCTTATGAATATAAATAATATAAGGCTGTAGAATTCTAAATATGCAGGTAAAAATAGTCTTTCTACATAAATACGAGGGGGTAAAGAAATGGAAAGCTTAATGTTTGCAATTAATAATTTAAGGCAGATGGAAATCATAGACATAAATTCAGGGTCGAAAATGGGATATATTAAAGACTTAAAGGTTGATTGTGATGACTATAAAATTATTTCAATCTTAATGCCAACTCAGAAATCATCTTGGTTTAATAAAAATAATAGTATTGAGATACCATGGGAAAAAGTAAAGAAAGTTGGTGTTGATGTAATTCTTGTAGATGGAAGTGATGTAATTATGGAAAACGAATAATAGACTATTTTAATCTATAAGATAAGTGTATAATGTTAGTATATTTGTTAACTATACTAGTAAAAGGACGTGAAGACCATTGAAGTGTCCATATTGCAGTTGTGAAGAAAGCAAAGTTGTAGACTCTAGAGCAACAGATGACAATATTGCAACTAGACGTCGACGTGAGTGTCTGCGGTGTTTTAAACGATATACTACTTATGAAAAAGTGGAAGATGTACCTATTTTAGTAATAAAAAAAGATTTTAATAGAGAATATTTTGATAGAACAAAGATATTAAATGGGCTAATGAAGGCCTGTCAAAAAAGACCAGTTTCAAGAAAACAAATTGAAGCCATTTGTGATGAAGTAGAAAAACAGTTAAATAATGAAATGCTTACAGAAGTAAAATCTGATTATATTGGAGAACTTATAATGACTATATTAAAAAATGTAGATGAGGTTTCTTATGTGAGGTTTGCTTCAGTTTATAGGCAGTTTAAAGATATTAATACATTTATGGAAGAGATAAGAAAACTTATGTCTAATGAAAAAAAATGCCTTTAGGCATTTTTTTAGTTTATAAAAATTAAACAATAATGAATATAATTTATATGGAGATGAAGTAATGGAGATAGAGTCTTTTAATAAATATAAATTTATAAAATTTCAAGTTGATAATGTAGTTGTTTTGTTTTCAACAGCAAGTGGTGGACTAAATTTTAATTGCCATACGGATGAAGGGTTAGCGAATCTAGAAAAAATAAAAACCTTTTATAATCTGCAATCTATTGGGTATTTAAATCAAATTCATAGTGATTCAATTTTCGACTTTGATGGTAATATAAAAGATGGAGATGCTTTAATAACAAATAAAAAAAATATAGCGATAGGTATTTTCACTGCAGATTGTGTTCCTGTAATTTTGGTAGATACTAGTAAAAATGTTATAGCGGCAATACATAGTGGATGGAAAGGTACAAACACTTTGATAGTAAGCAAAACTATTGAAAGAATGAAAGAGACTTATGGGACATTAACTAAAAATATTAAGGCATATATTGGACCGCATATTGGAGGGTGTTGTTATGAGGTTAGCAAGGAACTAATAGAAGAGTTTACTAGTAAAGAAATTTATAGTAATATTAAAATAAGTGATAATAATAAATTAGACCTAGAAAAATGTATTATAGCTCAGCTTAACGAAAAAGGTATAAAACAAAAGAACATTAAAATCACTAATGCATGTACTTCTTGTAGTAAAGAATATGAATTATATTCTTATAGAAATAGCGAAAATAACAATGGGAGAATGTTTTCATTTGTTTATATAAAATACAATTAAGAGCAATGTATGAAAATATGGAGGGATTAACATGGCTGAAGAAAAAGTATTAGTGGTGGATGACGAAGAACATATAAGGGAATTAATTAAATTTAATTTAGAAAAAAATGGATACAAAGTTATATGTGCTGACAATGGAATAGACGCTATAAAACTTGCTAAAGAACAAGCACCACAATTGATGTTATTAGATTTGATGTTACCTGGAATGGATGGATTAGATGTATGTAAAGAAATTAGAAAAGATTCTAACATGTCAGGCATGCCTATTATTATGATAACAGCAAAAGGAGAGGAAATAGATAAAATAATAGGACTAGAGCTCGGCGCAGATGATTATATTACAAAACCATTTTCAGTAAGGGAATTAGTAGCAAGGGTTAAAGCTATTCTTAGAAGAACTACTATGCAGATAGTTGAAAAGACTTTCAAAATTGGTAATCTGGCAATTGATTTTGGTAAACATGAGGTTCTAAAAAGTGAAATAAGAATTGATTTGACTTTAAAGGAATTTGAATTATTACAAATTTTAATAAAGAATAAAGGTAGGGTTATGACCAGAGATTTTTTACTAGATAAAATATGGGGTTATGAATATGTAGGAGAAACAAGAACTGTAGACGTCCACATAAGGCATTTAAGACAAAAAATTGAAGAGGATGACAAAAATCCAGCTTATATCCAGACAATTCGAGGTATCGGATATAGATTTAATTTTGGAGAATAATCATGAAAAAAAAATTATTAATATATTTATTAAGTACTGTAATTTTTATATTTGTAGTTGTAACTGCTTTAATTGTATCTATCTTTAATTATGAATATCAAGAAAATTTAAAGGATAAACTTCAAATAAATAATAATATGATAATTAGCTTATTAAAAAGTAATAATTTAAAAGATCATCAAATATTTTTCACACAAAACTTAAAGAGTTCACAATTGAGAGTTACATATATTGACAAAAGTGGTGAGGTGCTTTATGATTCGTCTGTAGATTCGAGTACTATGGGTAATCACAATGGCAGGCAAGAAATAATAAAAGCTAGAAGGAGTGCAACTGGATCTGGATTTGTAATAAGATATAGTACCACTACTAAGAAGAATATGATGTATTTTGCAACTGAATTTGGTGATGGTTTTATTATTAGAAGTTCTAATCCACTTAAAATTGTAAGTGGACTCGGTAGTAAATATTTTAAGATTTATATTTTAGCTATAATTTTTTCAGCGATAATGTCAATTTGGTTTTCTCTAAAACTATCACATATTATAGTAAGACCTATCACAGATTTGATTTTTATTACTTCAAGAATTAGTAAGGGCGAATTTCATAGGAGAGCTAGTATATTAGCCGATGGTGAAATAGGACAATTAGCTAAAAATTTTAATGAAATGGCAGACAAACTAGAATCTACACTAAACGAAGTTACAGATAAGCAAAATAGGTTAGAAGCAATTCTGCAAAGTATGGATAGTGGAGTTATTGCTGTTGATAGAAAAAATAGAGTTATAATAATTAATCCATATGCTAAAAAAATATTTGGTATAACTAAGGATATTATAGGGCAAAATCTTTTAGATAATATAAGAAATTTTGAATTAGAAAACATCTTACATCAAAGTGATGATGATTACAAAGAAATAAGAATATCTTGGCCAAAGGAAAGAGAACTTCGAATAAAAACTGCAGATATTATTAATGCAAATGATCATATCGGTACTGTAGCTGTTGTTCAAGATATTACTGAAGTGAAAAAGCTAGAGAATATGAGGACACAATTTGTTGCGAATGTTTCTCATGAGCTTAAGACGCCTCTGACATCTATTAAAGGATTTGCTGAAACATTAAGATATGTTGATGATGTAAAAACAAAAGAGAAATTTTTAAACATAATTAACGAAGAAGCTGATAGATTAACTAGATTAATTACAGATATCTTAACACTTTCACATATAGAGCAAAAAGAGGAAGTAAAACGAGAAAATATTAATGTTAACAAGATTGTAGAAGACGTGTACAATTTAATGAAAAATACAGCAGATTTAAAGGGAATTCAGTTATCATTGAAGCAACAGGATGTTAAAATATTGATAGGTGATGCTGATAGATTTAAACAAATGTTAATTAATTTAGTAGACAATGGTATAAATTATTCTGAATTAGGCAATAGTGTTTGCATCGGCACTGAGAGCAAACCGGATAGATTTATTTTGTGGGTACAAGACACTGGTGTTGGAATAGCAAAAGATCAAATTCCACGTCTTTTTGAGAGGTTTTACAGAGTCGATAAGGCTCGTTCTAGATCGAAAGGTGGAACTGGGTTAGGATTAGCCATTGTTAAGCATATAGTGCTAGAATTTAAAGGAAAAATATATGTAGAGAGTAAATTAGAAGTTGGAAGCAAATTCATAATAGAAATTCCATATTCAGAGTGAAAATAAAGCTATCACCTTAATAAAGGTGGTGGTTATATTTTTATTGAATGTAAAGTTTAATTAACATTAGCTAAACTATAGTTAACTTCAACATAATATAAAGTTAACTTTATGGGTATATTATTATAAGAGTAATGAGTAGTTAATAAAATGATATAAATTGAATGGGGGAAATATTAATGAGAAAAAAATATTTGAAAATGATGGTTGCTGCACTAACGGTTGTAATGACAGCAGGATTTTTTACTGGGTGTTCAAGTAAAACTGAAACGACTCCTAAAACCACAACTAAATCGAATGCAATCTCAGGTTCAATAACTTCAGCAGGATCAACTGCTCTTCAACCATTAGCAGAACTTGGTGCTAAAAATTTTAAAGTTAAAAATTCAGATGCAACTGTAAATGTTCAAGGTGGCGGAAGTGGTACTGGTCTTAAACAAGTTGGAGAAGGTAGCGTAGATATTGGAAATTCAGATATATATGCAAAAGATAAAGAAGGAATTGATGCAGCTGCATTAACAGATACTAAGGTATGCGTTATAGGATTTGCTGCAGTAACAAATCCAAAAGTTAAAGTAGAATCATTGACAAAACAACAATTAATAGATATATTTACAGGTAAGATAAAAAACTGGAAAGAAGTTGGCGGGGCTGACATCAAAGTTACTATTATAAATAGACCAAAATCTTCAGGTACTAGAGCAACATTTAAAGAATTTGCTTTGGATAAAAAAGAAGAGGCAACTGGTTTAACTCAAGATTCAAGTGGATCTGTTAAGCAGGCAGTTAAACAAACAGATGGAGCAATCAGTTACTTAGCATTATCATATTTTGCTGATGCAACCAATAAAGAA
The DNA here is from genome assembly GCF_937920395.1 of uncultured Clostridium sp. Classification (GTDB taxonomy): domain Bacteria; phylum Bacillota; class Clostridia; order Clostridiales; family Clostridiaceae; genus Clostridium_AD. Next base: position 5,896 of record NZ_CALEVF010000260.1, read on the forward strand.
GGTTTAAACATATTGAAAATAGATGGTGCTGAAGCAACGGCTGCCAATATAAGTACAGATAAATATAAAATTTGGTCATACGAGCATATGTATACTAAAGGTGCATCTACTGGAATAACAAAAGCATATTTAGATTATATGACTAGTTCTGAAATGCATGCATCAATAACAAAATTAGGATATATTCCAATGGCTGATATGAAAGTTAAAAGAGATTAATGTTATCTAAAGGTTGGATAAAACCAACCTTTATTTTTCATTAAAATAATTTTTTGAGGTAAAATATTATGAAAAAAAATGATGCTAAAAAAAAGATGCTAAAGCTAAAAAAAGACTTTGGAAAATTAACATTAAAGCTTAAAAATGAATATTTAGGACGTGGTTTTGCAACCTTTTGTGGTGCGATTATAGTGGTTCTTACTTTTTCAATAATAATATTTTTAACTGCTAAAGGGTTAAACACGTTTATTAAACATGGCTACTCAATATTTCATTTTATATTTTCTGGAAATTGGGACCCTGAGGGTAGCGGAGAATCTTCAATTCCTCAATTTGGAACTTTAATATTTATTTTTGGTTCTACAATAGTATCTTTTCTTGCGGTACTAGTAAGTGCACCTGTAGGGGTAGCACTAGCTGTATTTATGAATTTGATTTCACCAAAAATAGGATCTAAAGTCCTTCAACCTGCCGTGGAGTTGTTTGTTGGAATTCCATCTGTTGTTTATGGGTGGATAGGTGTAAGCGTATTAGTTCCTATTATAAAAGTATTTTTTGGAGGAATAGGATTTAGTTTACTTGCAGGTGTACTTGTTATAAGTGTAATGATTTTACCAACAATAACAAGCATTTCATCGGATGCTATAAGAACTATTCCCAAAGATTATATAGAAGCATCTTATGGGCTTGGTGCAACAAGGTGGCAAACTATAATTAAAGTGATTATACCTGCAGCTAAAAGTGGAATACTTACAAGTATTGTACTTGGAGTATCAAGAGCATTTGGAGAGGCACTTGCAGTGCAAATGGTTATTGGAAACTCAGTTACTTTTCCTAAGGGGTTACTTGGAACAACAACTACATTAACAAGTATACTTACTATGGATATGTCAAATACAATAAATGGAACAGCTTGGAATGATGCATTATGGTCAATAGCATTGCTATTGCTAGTAATATCATTTATATTTATAATTATTATTAGAAAAATAGGAAAAAGAGGTGAGCAGTAATGAGTGCTAAACTTAAAGATAAAATTGCAACAATAGTTTTGTACATAGTTTCTGCTTTAGTAATTCTTTTGCTTGTAAGTCTTATTGGATACATAGTATATAATGGAAGAGAGTCATTAAATTTAAAGTTTTTATTAGGTGAACCAAAAATTGGTGAAGCTGGTGGAGGAATTGGTCCCCAATTATATAATTCATTGAGTTTACTTGTAGTGACACTTATAATTACAGTGCCAATAGGAGTAGGAGCTGGAATATATTTAGCTGAATATGCAAAAAAAGGAAAGATGCTAAATATTATTAGATTATGTATTGAAACTATGGCCTCATTACCTTCCATTGTCGTTGGTTTATTTGGGCTTTTAGTTTTTGTTACAATGACAGGGTGGGGATATTCTCTTTTTGCTGGAGCTTTAGCCATAACTATAATAAATTTACCAGGACTTACTAGAGT
>NZ_CALEVF010000261.1 GCF_937920395.1 uncultured Clostridium sp.
TTATTTTAAGAAGAGGTGAGGATGAAATTATGATACATCAATTCGATGGACAAATTCCAAGTATACACAAAAATACTTTTATTGCTAGTAGCGCTGATGTTATAGGAAATGTATCTATAGGAGAGCGTAGTAGTATATGGTTTGGTGCTGTATTAAGAGGTGATATGAATTCTATGTCAATAGGCGCTTATACAAATGTTCAGGATAATTGCACGGTACATAACGATAATGATTTTGATGTTAATATCGGAGATTATGTAACTATAGGGCATAATGTTGTAATACATGGTTGTACAATTTCAAATTATACTTTAATAGGAATGGGCAGCACAATTCTTAATGGTGCGCAAATAGGAGAATATACTATAATTGGAGCTGGTAGCTTAGTTACGCAAGGTAAGAAAATACCATCTGGTGTTTTATGCATGGGAGTACCAGCTAGGGTTGTTAGAATGCTAACAGAGCAGGAAAAGCAAAGCATAAAAGAAAATGCATATCATTATTTAGAACTTTCAATGAAATATATTACAAAGTAAATTTTATTTAATGACGTTTCAGAAGTTGTTAATGTATCTTCTCCGAAGCTATTGTAGCTACCCAGGAGATGATTTAAGGAGCGAGAAGAATGATAAAATTAAATGCAGTAGAGAAGATGACAAATGAGCAGAAATATAAATATATGATTATCCTTTTAGAAGGACAGTTAAGCTCAGAAAAAAATGACCTGGCAAATTTATGTAATGCAACGGCAATAATAAAAGCAATTATGGATAGGGTTAATTGGGCAGGATTTTACATACTAAGGGATAATACATTAATTCTTGGAATGTTTCAAGGACTTCCGGCTTGTAATAGAGTAGAAGTAGGTAAAGGCGTATGTGGAGCGGCTGTAACTCAAAAAAAACCTCAGGTTGTAGAAAATGTTCATGATTTTTTAGGTCATATTGCTTGTGATAAGGCGACTAATTCAGAAATTGTTATACCTATAATAAAAGATGATGTAGTTTATGGAGTTTTAGATTTAGATAGCCAAGAAATAGGAAGATTTACGAAACTTGAAGAGAAATATTTAGTCGAATTTGTAGGTATTCTTAACAACTATATAGATTGGTCAAAAGTATAAAAAAGGTAGGAGATATTAAATGATAAAAATAGGAGACATTAATAGTTTGAAAGTAGTTAGAAGGGCAGATTTTGGTTACTACTTGGGAGCAGAGACAGATAGTACGGATGATGATGTATTATTACCAATGAAAAGTACAATAGGTAGAGCCCTTAAAATTGACGATGAAGTTGAAGCGTTTATTTATAGGGACACAAGTGATAGATTAATTGCAACTTTAAAAAGGCCACTTGCAAAGGTTGGTGACTTAGCTTATCTTAAGGTAGTTGACATGACTACAATAGGAAGTTTTGTTGAAATTGGTTTAGAAAGAGATATATTGGTTCCTTTTAAAGAGGAAAATTATACGTTAGAAACAGGAAAGAAATATCTTTTCTATATATATTTAGATAAGACTGGAAGACTTGCAGCCACTACTTTTATTGATAAATATTTATATGATACAGATTCATATGAAATTGATGATGAAGTAGAGGGTACAGTATACGGAATCCAAACTAATGGTACACTAATGATAGCTATTGATGATATTTACAGAGCTGTTATTTTAAAAAATGAGAATTATGCTAGTGTAATACCTGGAGACAGACTAACAGTGAGAGTACAGAAATATTACGAGGATGGTAAAATGGACGTAACAGCAAGAAAACCAAGACTCGAGGAAAGAGATTTAGTTGAACGTCAAATAATAGAATTCTTAGATAAATCTGGTGGTTTTATGGTATACAATGATAAAAGTTCTCCAGATGATATAAAGAAAACATTTAAAACCAGTAAGAATGCTTTTAAAAGAGCATTGGGTGGACTTATGAAAAGTGGTTGGATTGTTCAAGACGCGGAAGGTACTAGATTAATAGAACAAGAGACTAAATTAGAAGAAATAGACAAAGAAATAGAAACAGAACAAGAATAAACAAATATAGGCTGATGAATTAATTCATCAGCCTATATTTACTTATTCTTGTTCTAAAGTTTTAGATGACATACGTTTAAATATTTTTACAATCTCATTTAAGATTAAGGGCATAAGTGATAATAGAGTAAAAAATACATTAAGTTTTTTATTAAACATGAATTCTTATTATTTTGGTTATACTATATTCGAAGAAAATATAAATTTACTTAGCTGATTGCGAAACTCTAAAAGATTTTAGTGAAATATCTATCTAAAATTTTA
>NZ_CALEVF010000262.1 GCF_937920395.1 uncultured Clostridium sp.
GAATCTCAATTACATTAATTGGTTCTACTAGCTTGATGGCTATGGGGTCTGACCCATTGCAGAGATTGATGACCCCTTGCAGAGATTGGAAGCGAAACGGAAAAGCTATGTTGCTACGGAGCAGTTGCACAACTTGAACGTGATTACCTAAAGGGTAGACAGATGGAAGGCATAACAATTGCAGTAACAGCAGGCAAGTACAAAGGACGTAAGCCTATAGAGTATCCTAAGCTATGGGAAAGATACTATAAAATGATGCAAGATGGTGATATAAGTGGTGTTGATGTTATGAAAATATTAGATTTAAAGAAAACTACATTTTATAAATTAATTAATCAGTATGAAGAGGGTAAATAAAGGGGCCTTCTTCTTTTTGATCAAGGTTAGCGCTTAATAATATTAAAAAACCATCTGGGACTGAGCTCAGATGGTTTTTCCTTTTGGTTCAAGTTAACGTAATAAATTTATCTGTCGTATTTATTTGTGTTTTAACACCAGCAAATTTGAGATAAAAATATAACTGAGAGTTGAAGGTACCTAATGAGTCAACTCTATTTATTCCATGATATTAATTTTACTTATTGAAAGACTTATAGTTTTCCAAAGATCCCACTCTTCCAATATACAGTTGGCTTCTATCAACAATTCCCGCTGTAACACTGTCACTAAAATATTCTTCCTTATAATTAATACCATTAGTTGATACATTTGAAGACCAATATTTAAATCCAATAATATTGGTGTTATCTCTAATCCAGTTCATAAACACAGCTGCATGCCCTGTACTGGTTGTTCTTTCAAAATCTACGAAATCACCAGTTTTAGCTTCCTCAAGATTAGTTATTCTTGTTCCTAACCCATATTTTTCAATAGCTCCAGCAAGTTGGTTACCTTGTGATTTGGGAGTATCCAATGCTGCATACCAGGTAAGCATAAAATCAGTCATATTTTCATAAGACATATCGTTGAAGTTATCTTTTGAGATTCCAGCATCGCTATTTCTTGCCTGCATAGCTTTAAAGAAAACTTCAAAGGTTAAACCTACACAGTGACTTGATTTACTTCCATCTGGATTAGCTTTTAATAAGGTTATTCCGTTATAAACTATATCTTGTGTTACACCATTGTAATGTTGATAATCATTGTTTAAAAGATATGAATATTTTCCTATCTCATATGTAGATATCGCTTTAGCAACATAACTATTTAGATTAATTTGATTAACTGCTGCTTGAGCTTCTGTATTTACAGTAACACTATTACATGCTGCTGAAATGTTTCCTAAAGTATCTTTTGATTTTACAGTAAAAGTATAATTTGTTGCTGCGTTTAATCCAGTTACCATAAAATCAGTAGCTATAGTTGTCGCTCCAACTTTATTTATTCCTTCGTAAACTTCATAGCTTACTGCTCCAGCAGCAGCTGTCCAGCTCAAAAGTACATTAGTACCTATTTTTGCAGTTGATAATAGATTTGTCGGTGGTATAGTGTTTTTAACAATTACATTTCTTGTTAAATAAGCAGTTTGGTTTGTTGTATCATATACAACAACTTTAATAGTATATTCACCATCAGAAGCCCAAGGACTTGTAGCCCAATTAGCACTGTAAGGTGCTGTAGTAACAGTCTTTACTTTATAATAAGAACTGTCTGGTGCCGAAACTGCCTTTGTATAGAATTCAACCTTAGTTATTCCCTTATCAGCACTAGGATTAACAGATATCTTTGGGATTCCAGATACTGACTTTCCATCTGCAGCTATCGGAGTAATATCGATAGATGTAATTATCGGTGTAGTGTTTCTAATAATTACATTTCTTGTTAAATAAGCAGTTTGGTTTGTTGTATCATATACAACAACTTTAATAGTATATTCACCATCAGAAGCCCAAGGACTTGTAGCCCAATTAGCACTGTAAGGTGCTGTAGTAACAGTCTTTACTTTATAATAAGCAGTGTCTGGTGCCGAAACTGCCTTTGTATAAAACTCAACCTTAGTTATTCCCTTATCATCAGTAGGATTAACAGATATTTTTGGCATTCCAAATACTATTTTTCCATCTGCAGCTATCGGAGTAATATTGATAGCTGCAACTATCGGTGCCCCATCTATTGCTGCGAATGCCAAACCTGAAGGTATTAATAAACCGCTAGTAATAAACACAAATGCTAATAAAAGAATAATTAATTTTCTAATAGCTTTTTCCCCCATTGATCTCTCCCCTTTTTTAATTTTTTGTAATAACTTGTCCAACTTGCTTTATTTCCTTCTCCAGCAAAATTATTTCATGATTTCTTATAAATAAAGTTTTATACCAAGTTTTTATTATATATTACATATGAAATAAGAACTAAAGAAAATAATGAGCTAAATATAAATGTAAATACTACCACTAAAAGAAATAATCCAAAATTTAGATATTCCTCTCTATTTTATCTCTCATAATAAAATAATTATACTTTGATTTCACCTATATAATCCACTGGTAATTGTAGGGGGGTAAGTCTAAGCATATTTCTATGCGAGTTAGTTTAGATGAAGTTTAAATCGTTGCTGTACACAACTATGACGCATTATTAGTTAAAATTAATATTTTATACGTAAGTAAACTATTAACTTATAAATGAATTTATTTTACTTAATAAATTTGTAGATCTTATTTAGAATATAAAAAATGTATATTAGGAATAATAAGCATACAAATAATTTTTTATATAAATAAATAGGGTGGAAAGGAAGTTTAAGCATGAGAAGAAACAAAGTGTATCTATTAACCTTATATTTTTTGTGTGTACTTATTATAATTTATTCTAAAGATTATGAAATAACAAAAACTGATAATAAAACTACTATTGAAAAAGCTATAAGTACTAAAAATATTTTAAATGTTAAAGAAATTCAATTAAAGGAAGTTTTTAGTTCAAATTTAACAATTCCGCAACTGAAGGAAAGCATGACGAGTAAATATAAAAATGAAATTCCCACACAATGGGGTGAAAAAACTACTGGGGTTAAAACACAAATAAATACGACAGATAAGATTATTGCATTAACTTTTGATGCCTGTGGTGGAAGCACACTTAGCAATGGGTATGATAGTGAGCTAATCTATTTTTTAAGAAAAGAAAATATACCCGCAACTTTATTTATTAATTCAAGATGGATTGATGCCAATTACAACACTTTCATGGCATTGTCAAAAATTCCTCAGTTTGAAATGGAGAATCACGGCTATCTCCATAAACCTCTTTCAGTAAACGGTAAATCAGCGTATGGTATTACAGGGACTCAGAATATAGGAGAAGTAGTCGATGAGATAATATTAAATGAACGAAAAATTGAAGAACTTACCGGAAGAAAACCAAAATATTTTCGTTCTGGCACAGCATACTATGATGAGGTGGCAGTAAAAATTGTAAATGAAATTGGAGAAGATGCAGTAAACTTTAATGTCCTTGGAGATGCAGGAGCTACATTTACAAAAGAACAGGTCCGCAGAGCATGTTTAAGTGCACCTCCAGGCTCTATACTTATATTTCATATGAACCATCCTGAAAAGGAAACGGCAGAAGGAATTATGGCAGCTATTCCACAGCTTAAGCTAATGGGATATAAGTTTGTAAAACTTGATAATAAATATTTATCATCAAATTTCACAATAACTAAGGACTATTTTTATTATTCAGTAGTAACCGGTGACAATCTGTGGAAAATCAGCGTTAAATATTCAATACCAATCCAGGAAATAATAGTCTTCAATGATCTAAGCGGATCTATGATATATCCAGGGCAGATGCTAAAGATACCGGTGATTGATCCTTCAAAGTTAATTCCACCGACTGAAGTTATCCACTCAGTAGTAAAAGGAGATACCCTTTGGAAATTAAGTAATTACTATAAGGCAAGTTTAATAGACATTTTTGATAGAAATATCTTAAATTCAAATTCAAATTTAGAAATTGGTAAGAGAATTATGATTCCTATTAATTCACGTTGAAAAAATCAAAAGGAAGAACCATCTGTAGCTCAGATAGTTCTTTCTTTTGGTTCAATATAACATTTTATTATGTTGTATGCCTTTCATCATTGTATAAGGGAATAGTAGTATAATTAAGATATACTTTTTTATGTCTTAATTCAATTGAGGTGATAAAATGATACCCAAATATATAAACGTAGCATGTATTACAAAAGAAAATAGAAATAATATGATTGATTACGCAGTTAGCTGTATTAATAGCGGTTCAGGATGGGTTATGAACCATACTATGTTTTCAAATGCAGCCATATGTATTAATTTTGAAATAGAAGCCAAAGATGTAGGTGAATTATTAAAACGACTTAATACTAATGGACTTAGGCTGATTAAGGAAAGCATTGAACTAGCAGAAATTTTTCCGCAAAATATTGAAGAAAAATATAGAGAAAAAGAAATAATTGGAGCAATAAATATTACTTTTGTCCATAATGATCCAGATGTAATAATTACAGCGCCTGCTGTTCCAGGGTAATACTATTTACGTAGATATTCATAAATGGTTTGTTATACAAATCATGCATAAATGAGTGTATATTCTCAATTAGACACCTTTTATGCAGTTAAATAGAGCCTTATTGCATAAGGTAAAAGCAAGAATGAGGGTATATGCTAGATATAGGTACATAGCAAATGTCGTGAAATCAATCTTTTTTCACGACATTGTGTTTACCCCTATAACAACTTCATACCCTAAATTATTTTAAAAGTTGAGTAATAGTTAATAGACCTACAATCCCGTCTTGTTTTAACCCTCTTGAAACCTGAAACTTCTTAACCGCTAATAATGTGTTCGGTCCAAAATATGAATCAGATCCAGGTTTACCAACGCTAAAGCCTAGTGAAACAAGTCGTTGCTGTATCCAACGTACAAGTTCATTATGAGCTCCTTTATTAACCAATACCTTAGCTATAACTTCATTTGTATACGTACATTTGATACCATCATCAACAAGCATGTTCCCATTTTTTTCTCTTAGTCCAACTAAATTAATAGCATGTTGAAAAGACTGTACAACAAGATTTATAGGTGAGCTTGGACCAATAAAGATAGCGGATTTAAATTCATCTAAATCTACAGGCCCATTTATTCCGTTTACGATTCCTGATGATGAATATTGAAACCCTATATAATTAATTGCATCCGGTTTTGCTACTCCATAATGAGCCACCCACAAAGGTATATTTTTGACTGAATTGTCTAAATAGGTTGAGTAAAAATTATCATTTGTATAAATACAAACTTCCTTACCATTTGATATTAAATAATTTGCGAATAGCCTTACATTAGAACTTATTTGTGTTGTGGTTCTCTCTGAGGCCTCTTCTACATCTATAACGTATTTACAGTCTGCTGAAAGTCCAGCTATAGCACTTAGAAAATGTTTTGCTTCTAATATTGGATCATTTGCTTTTACATAATGATAAAATCCAATTTTAAGTCCTGCTTCCATTGCTCCATTATATTGTGATTCTAACAGAGGATTGTTATACGTGATTCCTTCAGTAGCTTTAATATAAACTATTTCTATTCCACTATTTTTTACTTTTACAAAATCTACATTCTGTTGGTAACTAGATATATCTATTCCTTTCATAAAATTCCTCCATTTTTAATTATTTTTTCGTAATAATATATGTTTCAACCTGAGTTTTAGCCACAACTATACCAAGTGTTCTGTTATTAGTATTTATAATTGAGGGGTGTTAAAACATTATATAAATAGTTGAATGTAACACAAATGTAATGATATGCTCCCCATAAGGTAGACAGATTAAATAATAAAAATCTGTTACTAGAAAGGGGAGCATTTTTATGAATAAAAGAAGTAAATATACAGCAGAAGAAAAGTATAAAATTTTAAATGAATATGATAATGGAATTGGAACAATGAAGGAGATTGCTAGAAAGTATAAGATCAATAGAGTAACTTTATATAATTGGAGATACAACTATAGTAAATATGGAATAGATAGATAAGAGTAAGTAAAATATGCTCGCATACGCTTCCATATTCTACAAGAGGGTCGCACCGAAAGCCTAATAAATGCAAAATAAATTAGAGATAACCTTTTGAAAGGCAATATTCTTAATTTTCATTCACGACTTATTCTATACTAAATGCACACCCTATATTTCTATATTTACTTTTTTTGGGAGACGGATGCGACCCCGTTACAGAAATTGGTAACAAAGTGGACAAGTTCTGTTTGCTAATGGTTATAGAGAAATAAAGGCAACACCGAAGGGAATGAGCCAGTCTATGACAAATGGAAG
>NZ_CALEVF010000263.1 GCF_937920395.1 uncultured Clostridium sp.
ATGCCGTTATCTTAAAATAAGTTATAAATATGGGTGGTACCGCGACGGACTCTTCGCCCCAAGTGAAGATGTCTGTTTTTTTGTACCCTTTTTTTATTCCATTTTATCGAAATATTCCGATAATTATACTTTTAGAATGTTTTGAATATAAATAATAAATTACTACTTAAAGAAATTTTAAAATTATATGAAGGAGGTTTCAAATTAATATGGGGATGACTATGACGCAAAAGATACTAGCATCACACGCTGGCATACAAAAGGTAACCGCTGGACAATTAATTATGGCAAATCTTGATTTAGTATTAGGTAATGATATAACAACACCGGTCGCAATAAATGAGCTTAATAAAATGGGTGTTAATGAAGTTTTCGATAAAAAGAAAATTGCAATAGTTCCAGACCATTTTGCTCCAAATAAAGATATAAAATCTGCCGAGCAATGCAAGTGCACCCGTGAATTTGTATATGAAAAAGGAATTGAAAACTACTTTGAGGTAGGACAAATGGGTATAGAACATGCATTATTGCCAGAAAAAGGGCTTGTAGTTAGTGGAGATGTTGTAATCGGGGCGGATTCTCACACTTGTACTTATGGTGCTTTAGGTGCTTTTTCAACTGGAGTTGGATCAACCGATATGGCAGCAGGAATGGCAAGTGGAAAATGTTGGTTTAAAATTCCAGAGGCAATACAATTCGTTTTAACTGGCAAAATGCAGAAATGGGTTTGTGGTAAAGATGTAATTCTTCATATTATTGGAATGATTGGAGTAGATGGTGCACTATATCAATCAATGGAATATACAGGATCTGGAGTTGCTAACCTGTCTATGGATGACAGATTTACAATTTCTAATATGGCCATAGAAGCAGGTGCCAAAAATGGGATATTTGAAGTTGATGATACAACCCTAGAATATATAAAAGAACATTCAACTAGAGTTCCAATAACATTTAAGGCTGATACTGATGCAACATATTCTAGAATTATAAAGATTGATTTAAGTACTATAAGACCAACAATAGCTTTCCCTCACCTTCCAGATAATACTAGAACTATTGATGAAGTTGGTCAAGTTAAAATTGATCAAGTAGTTATTGGCTCTTGTACTAACGGAAGAATAGAAGACCTTAGGATGGCAGCAAGTATCTTAAAAGGTAAAAAAGTTGATCCTAAAATAAGAACATTAATCTTTCCCGCTACTCAAAAAATATTTCTTCAGGCTCTTCGCGAAGGTTTAATTGAAATATTTATAGAAGCTGGCGTTGCAGTAAGTACTCCAACATGTGGCCCTTGCCTAGGTGGATATATGGGAGTACTTGCAAATGGAGAGCGAGCTCTTTCTACTACAAACAGAAATTTTGTTGGCAGAATGGGTCATCCTGGAAGTGAAGTATATCTTTGTAGTCCAGCAATAGCTGCAGCATCAGCAATAACCGGAAAAATTTCATCCCCAGAGGAGGTAATGTAATGTTTAAAGGAAAAGCTATAAAATATGGTGACAATGTAGATACAGATGTTATAATTCCCGCAAGATATCTTAATACCTCTGATGCATTGGAGCTTGCATCACATTGCATGGAAGATATAGATAAAGATTTTTCTAGTAAAGTTAAAGATGGTGACATAATTGTTGCTGGTAAAAACTTCGGTTGTGGTTCTTCAAGGGAGCATGCTCCTCTTGCTATAAAGACTTCAGGAATCAGTTGTATAATTGCTGAAAACTTTGCAAGAATATTCTTTCGAAATTCAATTAATATTGGTTTACCAATACTCGAATGCTTTGAGGCTGCAAAGGATATTGAAGAGGGAAATGAAATAACAGTAGATGTTATTACTGGAATTATAACTAATAGCACAAAAGGTAAAACTTACCTAGCAACACCTTTCCCAGAATTTATGCAAGATATCATAGCATCTGAGGGACTTATTAATTATCTTAAAGAAAGGACTGACGTTAAATGAAAAAAATAGCTGTAATTCGTGGAGATGGAATTGGACCAGAGATTGTTGATGGTGCAATTAAGGTATTAGATGTAATATCCAAAAAATATAATACGACCTTTGTTTATACAGATCTTTTAATGGGTGGGATAGCAATCGATAAGACTGGAGCTCCTCTTCCAAAGGAAACCCTAGACACATGTAAACATAGTGATGCAGTTTTACTTGGCTCTGTTGGGGGTCCTAAGTGGGATAAGCTACCTGGTGATCAAAGACCAGAAGCTGGACTTCTTGGAATTAGAAAAGGACTTGAGGTTTTTGCAAACTTAAGACCTGCTATTCTTTTTCCACAATTAAAAGAAGCTTCAGCTCTTAAACAAGAAATTCTCAAAGGTAACATTGACATTATGGTTATACGTGAATTAACAGGCGGTATATATTTTGGTGAAAAATCTAGAATAGACCTACCCGGTGGTGGACAAAAGGCATGTGATACAATGACTTACTCAACTTATGAAATAGAGAGAATAGCCCGTGTTGGTTTCGAAACCGCTATTAAAAGAAGTAAAAAACTTACATTAGTTGATAAAGCAAATGTGCTTGAAAGCTCAAGACTATGGAGAGAAATTGTTCTAAAAATGTCTTCAGATTACCCAGATGTAACTCTTGAGGTACAGTTAGTTGATAGTTGTGCAATGCAGCTTATAAAAAATCCTGGACAATTTGATACAATTTTAACTGAAAATATGTTCGGTGATATCCTAAGTGATGAGGCTTCTATGCTTACTGGGTCGCTTGGAATGTTACCTTCTGCAAGTTTAGGCAATGGCACTCTTGGTATATATGAACCAATACATGGCTCAGCACCAGACATTGCGGGACGTGACATAGTTAATCCAATCGCAACTATAATGAGTGCTGCAATGATGCTTCGATATAGCTTTAATATGGAAACTGCTGCAAAAGATATTGAAGATGCAGTATCTAAAGTTTTAGATAATAAATATAGAACAATTGACATTATGGGCGTAGGCATGAAATGTGTTGGAACTATAGAAATGTCAAAACTTATTGCAAATGAAATAAAATAGACATATTTAATTTTAATATTCTAAAGGGGATGTTTAAATTGTCATATAAAAAATATAAACCTTATGGTTGTGTAAACATTAAAAATCGTCAGTGGCCCAATAAACTAATAGAAAAGGCACCAACTTGGTGTAGCGTTGATTTAAGAGATGGAAATCAATCTCTTCCTGTTCCAATGAACGTTGATGAAAAAGTTAAATTATTCAAACTACTTTTGGATATCGGCTTTAAAGAAATAGAAGTAGGTTTCCCTTCTGCATCAAATACTGAATATCAATTTTTAAGAAAACTTATTGAAGATAATCTTATTCCGGGTGATGTAACTATTCAAGTTTTAACGCAATCCAGAGAACATTTAATTAAGAAAACTTTTGAAGCTCTAAAAGGAGCAAAAAAAGCGATTGTACATCTTTATAATTCAACTTCAGTTATACAACGGAGAGTCGTTTTTCATAAAAGCAAACAAGAAATTATTGATATTGGAGTAATGGGTGCAAAACTTCTAATGAAATACAAAGATAAATACCCAGAAACAGATTTTTCTTTTGAATATTCTCCTGAAAGCTTTACTGGAACAGAGCTTGAATACTCACTTCAAATTTGCGAAGCTATGTTAGACATCTTAAAACCAACACCATCAAAAAAAGTTATTTTAAATTTACCTTCAACAGTTGAAATGGCAACTCCTAATATTTATGCAGATCAAATAGAATGGTTTTGCAAGAATGTTAAAAATAGAGAAAACATTATTATAAGTCTTCATACTCATAATGACAGGGGTACTTGTACTGCTGCTTCCGAGCTTGGTATTCTTGCAGGCGCTGACAGAATTGAAGGTACGCTTTTTGGTAATGGTGAACGAACTGGAAATCTTGATATTATGACTATGGCTTTAAACATGCATGTTCAAGGAATAGATTCTAAATTAGATTTTTCTAACCTTTATGAAATTGTAGACATATATGAATTATGCACTAAAATGAAAGTACATGAACGTCACCCGTATGCTGGTAAGCTTGTATACACAGCATTTTCTGGATCACACCAAGATGCAATCAAAAAAGGACTCAAAGCTCTTAAAGATGAAAATAATAAATTTTGGGAAGTTCCATATCTTCCAATTGACCCACATGATGTTGGAAGAGATTATGAGGAAGTTATTCGTATTAACAGTCAATCAGGTAAAGGCGGTGCTGCCTTTATAATGGAAAATGAATTTGGCTTTATTTTACCAAAGGCTATGCAAGTTGATTTTGGTAATCTAGTAAAAAATAAGACAGACCTACTTGGCACGGAACTATTAGGAAATCAAATTTATGATTTATTTGAAAAAGAATACTTAAACTTAAAATCTCCAAATTTATTAAAAAATTATACTATTCAATCAGTACAAAATGTTGAAACAGATGAAAATATAGTAAACATTAATGCTCTAATTTCAGTAAGTGGAAAAGAAATGAATATTTCCGGCACAGGCAATGGCCCAGTAGATGCATTCTTCAACGCTCTACATCAATCAAATATTAATGGTTATAACTTTATATCTTATGATGAACATGCTCTAGGTAGTGGCTCAAACTCAAAAGCTGCTACTTATATACAGATAGAATACAATGACAAAAGATATTTTGGAGTTGGTGTTTCTGCAAATATTGATACAGCTTCATTAAATGCTTTATTTAGTGCCATTAATAGAAAAGGTTAATAACATTATTCCTTATGCAATAACAAAGTGAGCTTGAGTATTTCACTCAAGCTCACTTTGTTATTATTTTTTAATATACTCTTTGAAATTTTCTAAACCTCGTTTATCAAATGCACTCACTTTAAAAATTTTCTCTACACCTGCATTTAATAAAAATTCTTCTGCTATTTTTATCTTGTTTTCATCAAGGCATAAATCAACTTTAGTTATAATCCCAATAACAGGTTTTGCAAATCTACTAGCAAAACTTGGTGGGAACACACTGTTTTCCTCCATACAATCCTGAACCATAGCAACTACATCGCTATCTACAGATGTAATTATAAGTGCATTATAAAAAAATCTGCTTTCAATATACTCACCAGGAGTATCTATAATACTATCAATAATTTCAACTGTCTGTGTCTTTTTATAAAAAAGATTTCTTTCATACAATGCTTGAGTAAGTGTGGTCTTTCCACAATTTGTTTTTCCAATTAACATTAGCTTTTTCATATACCCCTCCTAAGATTTAGTTATACTACACTCAGCAAAATTAAGAACACTCGCAAGAAGTTTTAAAACCTGCGTAAGTGCTGACTCTACGCTACCTACATCCCCAATTATAATAACCGTTCCACTAAATCTATCTACAAAACCAATTGTTACATCAGCTGCCTTTGTTGCAACATCGGCGGCTATAATAGCAGCCTCTCCAGGCGTTATTGTAAGTATTCCAAGGGCGCCCATATTATCTGCAATAAGCCCTAATTTTTTATATAAATCTTTGCTTGGGTTTGCAATTAAATGGGCTAATGTAACTTGCTTTCCCGGAACATATTCCTGTATTACCCTTTGTTTATCTTGCATAATATTCTCACCTCCTTGTTAATTATTGTAATAAACTTGATAAAATAGATCTATTATTTCTTCTGTCTTTGGCACCCTTGGATTGGTTTGCGTACATCTATCCTCTAAGGCAATACTCGCCATTTCGCTTACTTCCATTTTAAAATCTTCTTCCTTTATCCCGTTTTCTTTTAATGACGCAGGAATATTTAATTCCTTTAGAATCATATTTATCGCTATTATTAAGCTTTTTACTCCTTGGTAAACATTTGATGCTGGTAGTCCTAATAGTTTAGCTATTTCTGAATATCTTTTAGCAGCATATGTATACTCGCTTGAATTAAAATCTTTTATATCTGCATTAAATTCTATTACATATGGAAGTAATATAGCATTAGCTCTTCCATGAGATATATGAAATTTCGCACCTATGGTATGTGCCATTCCATGATTTAATCCTAATGATGCATTATTAAATGCTATCCCAGCAATACAAGAAGCATTGTGCATTTTCGTTCTTGCTTCTAAATCATTACCATCTCTATATGCATTTATTAAATTTTGAAAAACTAATTTTATAGATTTTTCAGCTAATGCATCTGTATAATCGGTTGCCCTAGTTGACACAAATGCTTCTATATCGTGAGTTAATACATCCATTCCTGTATCAGCGGTTATAAAATTAGGTACCGTACTAACAAGTTCTGCAACTAATATAGCCTCATCCGGTTGTAACTCATCTGATA
>NZ_CALEVF010000264.1 GCF_937920395.1 uncultured Clostridium sp.
AATATGTAAAAAAACAAAATGTAAAATAGAAATTATTCCAGGTATGTATGAAATATTAAATGGAAAAGTTTCCCTTAGTCAAATTAGAAAAGTAGACATTGAAGATTTACTTGGTCGTAAAGCAGTAGTGCTCGATACAGAAGGCATTGCAGCGTATATTAAAAACAAAACAATTTTAGTAACAGGTGGCGGCGGTTCTATTGGTTCTGAATTATGTCGTCAAATTATAAAATTTGCACCTAAACAATTAATTGTTTTTGATATATATGAAAACAATGCTTATGATTTACAAATAGAACTTAAGTATAAATATCCAAAATTAGATTTAAAGGTACTTATTGGGTCTGTTAGAGATAAAGCAAGACTTGAAGATGTTTTTAATACTTATTCACCAGATATAGTTTTCCATGCAGCGGCACATAAACATGTTCCATTAATGGAAGTAAGTCCTATGGAAGCAATAAAAAATAATGTATTTGGAACTTATAATGTAGCAGAGTGTGCTAATAGACATAATGTTGAAAGATTTGTTATGATATCAACAGATAAAGCAGTAAACCCAACTAATGTTATGGGAGCTACTAAGAGAATGTGTGAGATGATTATACAATCTATGGATAAGATAAGTAAAACACATTTTGTAGCAGTGAGATTTGGTAATGTTCTAGGAAGTAATGGATCAGTTATACCATTATTTAAAAATCAAATAGCTCATGGTGGACCAGTTACACTCACTAATAAATACATAACAAGATTCTTTATGACAATACCTGAAGCTGCACAATTAGTGCTTCAATCTGGTGCATATGCACAGGGTGGAGAAATCTTTGTTTTGGACATGGGAAAGCCTGTTAAAATATATGATTTAGCTTGGGATTTAATAAAACTTTCAGGCTTTGAGCCAAATAAAGATATTAAAATTGAAGTTACAGGGCTTCGTCCAGGAGAAAAACTTTATGAAGAACTGCTAATGAGTGAAGAAGGACTTACTAATACTAAACATGCGAAGATTTTTATTGGTAAACCTACTTTTACTGATTTAGGAGTAATGAAAGAAAGTATGAAGGATCTTGCGGAAATTATTGCAGCAAATGATGTTGATGCATTAACTGATAAAATTAAAGATATCGTTCCTACTTATAAAAAAACGCCTGGCGAGAATGAGAAAGCTATCTAGCTTACATTCCGTTTAGAAGGCAAAATTTAATAAAGTTAAAAGAACTATCCAAATGTTTATAGGCATTTGGGTAGTTCTTTTTTTATTGTAGACGCTGATATTGCTAATCTTAAACAAGAGAGTTATGGTGAATATAAAACAACATAAGTATAATTTTAGGACGTTTTGTATATATATAAATATAAATTAAGTCATTATATCAAAATAGTGAAAAAAATAGTATAATTATGTAGAAGTATTTAGAATTAATTATCTATTATTTAGTATTTGAGGAGTGATCTTACATGAAAAAAGCAGTGGCAATTATATGTACACTATTAATTATAGTGGCATCTTATGGAATCGTAATTGGATCTAAACGTTATAGCAAAAATGAAAAAGCACTTATTGTATCAGCACAGAAAGATAAAGAAGCAGCAGGAACTGATGATATAAATACTTCAAGTTTAAATTTTTATCAGCAGCTTCATGAAAAAGCAGATGTAAATGCTTTAATATTAGGAGATAGTATGGGCCAAAGTAATGGTGCATCTACTACAGATAAAAAGTGGTTTAACCTAATAGCAAAAGATGTTAAGACAAAATACAACTCAACTATAACAACTGATTTAATTACAGGTGGCGGAAGTACAGGTATACGAAGCTGGGTGGAATTAAATAATTCTAAAATAACTACAAAATATGATGTAGCATATTTATGTTTTGGACAAAATGATCAGTGGAGTATGACGCCAGATGAATTTGGTATTTTTTATGAAAGTATAATAATTAAACTTAAAAAGACAAACCCCAATATAGAAATAATACCAATTATACAAAGTTCATTTAGAAAAGATAATGCTTACTGCGATGTTATAAAAAAATTATCGACGCATTATAATCTTCAATATGCCGATACTATAAAAACATTTGTTAATTCGCCAGAAAGATATGAAGATTTAACAAAGGATACAGAAATTCCAAATGACAAGGGGTATAGTTACTATGCAAGCACAATTGAAAAAATTATAGATAGTAATTATAAAACAAATAAAAAAACTAACCTTACTTATAGTGTTTTTTATAAAGATACTAATAAATTAACTAAGTTTGTTTTTGATACTACACCAGATATAAATAATGGATTTAATTTAGAAGATGGATTAGTTGGGGAAAAGGCATTAGATTCTGTAACTTTTAATACTACGGGTAGTCTAGCTATTATACATTTCCTTAAGCAACCCAGTGGTGGGAAATTCAGTATATATTTAGATGGAAAATTCTTATCTGAAGTAGACACTAAGTCATCTACTGAGGTTAGTTATTCTAATTTAATATCTGATAATTTAGTAGGAAATCACAAAATCAAAATTGAAGTTTCGACTATTTATAGTGGTGAATCAGTGAAAATCTTAGGACTTGCTACAAATTAATATAATAACATCAAAACTACCGAGTATAAAAGTTTATATAAAAGCTTACATAAATGGTTACACAAATAATGAGGGGGTAGTAAAGTGAAAAATAAGTTCAAAATATTTACTGTGGTCTTGGTCACTTGCATTTTTATGTTAGGGAGCAATGTCTATGCTTTTACAAGTTCAAACTATTATGCAAATCAGAATATGAGCGTTGGACTTGAGAGTATGGCGAGTACTCAACTAAATATAACTTTGAATGGTGATTACACTTTAAATGGAGTTATATGCAATAGTGGTACAAGCTATATTTTAAAAGTGAGTGGAACACAGGTAAGTTTAAATGGAGTTTTAGTTAATAATGCAAGTTTTATTCCAAGTAATCTAGCGAGCACTATTAAGATAAATTCTAGTGTTTCTAGAAATTATAGGGGAACATTATCATTTAAAATCATTCCAATTAATGGTATTCCAAAGGTTGTACCTGTTAATACCATAAATATAGAAGAATATTTAAAAGGTGTGGTTGGTAAGGAGATGTCAGATTATTTTCCAATTGAGGCGCTTAAGGCACAAGCGGTAGCTGCAAGGAATTATGCCTTGGCAAATGTAGGTAAACATAGCACAAAAGGTTACAGCATTTGTGACACAACAGATTGCCAAGTATATGGAGGATATGATGCTTCATTGACAAGGGTTATATCCGCTGTAGATGCAACTGAAGGTAAGGTGTTATTAAGTGGGACTAGTCTTGTTAGTGCTTTATATTCTGCAAATGATGGTGGATATACAGAGGATTCAGTAAATGTATGGGGTGCACCACTAAGTTATCTTAAAGCTAAACAAGATAGCTACGATACGAGTTATATTTGGAGCAGGACATTTACTACCAAACAACTAAATGATTTATTTAAACTAAATTCAAAAGTACAAGCAACTGATACTTTTGTAAAAATAGATTTGAATTTATTAAGCAGTACAGGACTTACTAAATTTGATAGTGGTAGAATTAAAAATATTAGTTTGATTTTCAAAAACTTAATTGGGACTCAATATACATTATCATATGGTAAATATTCAGCAAAAACATTTTTGAATTTTCCAAGCGCTCTGTATGATGTAAGTTATGATGCATCTACTGATACATATACTTTTAACGGTAAAGGTAATGGTCATGGTTTAGGCATGAGTCAAGTTGGAGCAAAAAATAGGGCTGCTGTAGGAGGACAAACATTTGAGGAAATTCTCAAGTTTTATTACGAGGGCACAACGATATTAAATATTGCAACTAACAATACAGTTATAACTAGCGATCTAGTTACATTTAATAGTCAAGGTGGAAATGCGATAAGCAGTAAAACTGTAGATTATAACAACGTAGTAACAACTCCGACATCGCCAAAAAAAGTCGGTTATACATTTGGTGGTTGGTATAAAGAAATTGGATGCAAAAATGTTTGGAATTTTGCGACAAGCAAGGTTATTGTAAATACAACATTATATGCAAAATGGACAGTTGTTCCAATTGCTCCAATCGCGATTTCAATAACAACGCCTAAAAATCTAAAAGTATCATCATCTTCATATAATAGTATTAATATAAGTTTTAGCGCTGTGACTTTAGTAACTGGATATGAAGTTTATAGAGCAACATCTATTTCAGGGCAATACGTTTTAATATCAACAATTACTGGGACGAGCTATAACAACACTGGGCTCATAACAAATAAGGCTTATTATTATAAAGTTAAGGCTTATAAGATGGTTAGTGGGGTTAAAAGGTATAGTGTATTTTCATCTATCATAACGACTAAACCAATACCAGCTGTGCCTTACTCATTAAAAGCAATATCGTCTTCATATAATAGTATAAGTACTAGTTGGAAAGCGGTAAGTGGAGCAAGTGGTTATGAACTTTATAGATCAAGTTCGATTAAAGGATCTTATGCTTTAATATCAAGGACTCCAAAAGTTAGTTATAATAACACTTCACTTACAACAAATATGACTTATTACTATAAAGTTCGCGCTTATAGGATGGTTGGTACTCTTAAAGTGTATAGTTATTTTCTAAATGTAATAAATGCAAAACCGATTCCAGCAGCTCCTACAGGGGTTAAAGCTACAAGGAGCAGTTCTAAAAGTATTAAAATAGTCTGGGGCAAAGTAACTGGTGCAAATGGTTATTTAGTTTATAGAGCTACTTCAAGTAATGGAACATATAGTTTATTAACAAAAACACCATATTTATATTATACGAGTGCATCTTTAACACCGGGCAAGACTTATTATTATAAAATCAAGTCATACCGAACTGTTGGAAAAACGATAGTATATAGTAATTTAACCTCAGCAGTATATGCAAGACCATAGTTGTAAACATATTTGATTATTGTTATACTTAATTTAATATATTAGAATAATGAATGATAAATCATATATGTGAGAGGTGGTGTTTTATATGGGACTTTTACGTTGGATAGGTGGAGTAATAGTATTCTTTTGGTTAGTTGGTTTTTTGCTTCATATTGGTGGCGGATTAATACACATGTTACTGGTACTTGCTGTAATACTGTTTCTTGTTGATATGATTTTTGGGAAAAGATAAATATAGAGAATTAAATATAAAGTTAAAGGGGAACTAGCTTATGGCTGGTTCCTATTTTATTGTGATTAATCATAAAATTATTTTTACAATGTTAATCAAAGTATTAAATTATGTGTTATCATTATAGTATGAAAAGCTTTTATTTTAGAGGAGGAATTTTTAATGGAATCAGAACCCGCGCCCATGCCTAACGGCAATATAATGGCGCAATTAATATTAATTGTTGTTTTAACACTAATAAATGCATTTTTCGCATCGGCAGAAATGGCAATAGTATCTTTAAACAAGAACAAAATTAGACAATTAGCAGAGGAAGGTAATAGAAAGGCTATACTATTATCAAAACTTATAGACAAACCAACAAAATTTTTATCAACGATTCAGGTTGGAATTACGTTTGCTGGATTTTTTTCTAGTGCATATGCGGCTACAGCTATATCACGTAGACTTACACTGGTTTTAAACAATATGAGTGTACCTTATAGTGAAACGGTTGCTTTAGTTGCTATAACAGTTGTACTTGCGTATATCACACTTGTATGCGGAGAGCTTTTTCCAAAACGTATTGCTCTACAAAATTCTGAGGCTATTGCAATGTTTTGCGTAGTACCTGTTATATATGTATCTAAAATTGTTATGCCATTTGTGTGGTTACTCTCAGCATCTACTAATGTTTTAGTGAAAATTACAGGTCTTGGCAGCGAGAAGAAGGAAGAAAAGTTATCGAAGGAAGAAATAAAATCACTTATAGAAGTGGGTCAAGAACATGGCGTTATTAATGAAACAGAAAAAAATATGATTAATAATATTATTGAGTTTGATGATAAATTAGCTAGGGAAGTTATGACTCCAAGAACAGGCGTATATATGATTGATATAAATGACCCTATTACTGAGTTCTTAGACGAGTTGTTAGATGAGAGACATTCAAGAGTACCAGTATTTGAAGATGATGCAGATAACATCATTGGAATACTTCATATGAAAGATTTTATGCTAGAGGCACGAAAGAATGGTTTTGAAAATGTAAATATTAAGAATATATTACATCCACCTTATTTTGTTCAAGAAAATAAGAATATAGATGAGTTATTTAAAGAATTAAAAAGTTCTAAAAATCATATCGCTATGCTTATAGATGAATATGGAGGATTTTCAGGGGTAGTTACAACTGAAGATATTACAGAAGAAATCATGGGTAATATAGATGATGAGTATGATCATGAGGAGCCAGAAATAAAGAAAGTTGATAATAATACTTATATAGTAAGTGGATTACTTTCTTTAGATGATTTGAATGAGCATTTAGATTTGAATTTAGTGTCCAAAGATTACAATACTATAGGAGGTTTTCTAATTAATCTTATGGGGTGTATTCCAAAGATTAATGAAGAAAGAACTGTTGAATATGAGGATGTAGTATTTAGAATAGAGGAAGTTCGAGAGCGTAGAATAGAAAAAATTAAAATATGTATATAAGAGTTGCCCTACTTTTAAATAAAGTAGGGTTATTTAAGGTTAAGTAAACTATAAAATTTGTAATTGTGCATAAATATGGTATTATATAATTAGAAAATTATGTTGTTGTTATAATAGCAATAAATGTGGATAATACTAAGCATATAGGCTGATTTGGAAGGGGCTATCAAAAGTGACTATTTTTATAAACATTCTTCTCGTATTTTTACTTGTATTTATGAATGCTTTTTTCGTTGCAACAGAGTTTGCAATGGTAAAGGTTAGAAAATCTAGAATAGAAACATTAGTTATGGATGGAGCTCAAAATGTAAAATATACTTTAAAGGTTGTAAAAAATTTAAATTCTTATCTATCTGCATGTCAGTTAGGAATAACGCTTGCGTCACTTGGTCTTGGATGGATAGGAGAACCTGCAGTTGCAGCAATGCTCACTCCGTTATTCAATTTAATGGATCTGCCGGAAGCTGCTGTTCACTCGATTTCATTTATATTGGGATTTTCACTTATAACTGGATTTCATATAGTGCTTGGGGAATTAGTCCCAAAGTCACTTGCAATTATAAATACAGAGAAGATAGCAATGTATACAGCGCTACCACTTGTTTTGTTTTATAATATAACTTTTCCAATAATGTGGGCGTTTAATCATAGTACTAGTTTAGTTTTAAAGATATTTGGTGTATCATTAGTTGATGAACATGATGTAGCACATACTGATGAGGAAATAAAGTTATTAGTTGAGGAAAGTTATAATCATGGACTAATAGATAAAACCGAATTAACTTTTATAGATAATATATTCGATTTTTCTGAGAAAACAGTAAAAGAAATAATGATTCCTAGAACCGATATGGAATGCATTTACTTAGAAGATTCATTTGATGATATCATAGCCTTTACTTTAGATGAACAACTTACAAGATACCCAGTATGTCGGGATAGTAAAGATAATGTTGTTGGGTTTGTGCATATTAAGGATTTGTATAAGCAGAAAATCGAAGGAAATAGCCAAAATATAGAGGATGTTATCCGTGAAATTAAATTTGTCCCAGAATCTTTATCGATAAGTGAATTATTAAAAGTATTTAAAAAAGATAAGGTACAAATGGCTATAATTATTGATGAATATGGTGGAACATCTGGACTTTTAACTATTGAAGATATTTTAGAAGAAATAGTTGGTGAGATTCAAGATGAGTTTGATGAAGAGGTTAATGAGATTATTAAAACAGAAGATGGCGGTTATAGCGTAGATGGCAAAGTTCTTATTGAAGACATCGTTGAACTTCTAAGTATAGATATAGAAGAAGAAAACATTGATACAATTGGGGGATGGGTCTATTCAAAATTAAGCTCATATCCACAAGTGAATGATAAAATAATTTATGAAAATTATGAATTTATTATATCAGAATGTGATAGCAAAAGAATTAGTAAAGTTAAAATTAATAAATTAATTGAAAAGTCGATTGAAAAGTCGATTGAAAAATCAATTGAAGAATCGGATGAAAAGTAGTAAAAAGCCCCGCTTAGTTATGTAGTTAATAGCTAAGGGGCCATTTTTTTTATCCGTATTTACAGTATAAACTTGAATAAATATACAACAATATGAATAATTATTCAAAACTTGTTGATTTTTTTATAAGTCTACTGTATAATACTCTTTATTAACAAATTTTAAAGGTGAGGCGATTCAATATGATCAAAGCAGGTATAATAGGGGCTACTGGCTATGCAGGTGAACAACTAGCATGGTTTTTATACAAGCATCCCAATGTCAATGTAGAATTCTATTCTTCACATAAATATGCAGACATGAGTTATAGTGAAACCTATGGTAACTTCTATAGTTATATAGATGATATGTGCGTTGATATGGAGACAGCCATGAGTAAATTGTCTGATATAAATGTTCTTTTTATAGCTATGCCACATGGCAAATCATTTGAAATAACGCAGAAGGCATTAACACTTGGAGTAAAAGTAATAGATCTAGGTGCGGACTATAGATTAAAATCAAAAGATGTTTATGAAAAATGGTATAACGTTAAACATGAATGCGAGGATCTACTAAAAGATGCAGTTTATGGCCTTTGTGAATTAAATAGAGAAGCTATAAAAAAGTGTAATTTATTAGCAAACCCAGGTTGTTATCCAACAGCCACAATATTAGCACTTACGCCGCTTTTAAGAAAAAACTTGATAGATACGACGTCAATCATAGTTGATGCTAAATCAGGAGTATCAGGTGCAGGTAGGGGTGCAAATGTTGCCTCGCTTTATACAGAATGTAATGAATCTATTAAAGCTTATGCAGTTACTACTCATAGACATACTCCAGAGATTGAGCAAGAACTTAGCAAAGCTTGCGGGGATGATGTAACAATATGTTTTACTCCTCATTTAGTTCCAATGAATCGTGGAATATTATCAACTTGTTATGCAACACTTA
>NZ_CALEVF010000265.1 GCF_937920395.1 uncultured Clostridium sp.
CCCCGTATCGGACTTTCACCGACGAGTAAACGCCCATGCCGGGCACACTAAAAAAAACCTTTTAACTTGAGCGTTAAAAGGAAGCAATTAAAAATTATGTTTAACCATATAAATCAATAAACAAATTTTCATTATAAAGACCTCCCTATCACTCGTAGAGTTTATGGTGCAAAACATAGGCAGGTCTTCTGACTCAAGAATCATTATTTAAAGTACGCCTTCCCCGTTTCCGAGTGGCACATTGTACTTAAATTCATCTATTACAGCTACGAGCTAGTTCAGGATTTTAACCTGATTCCCTTTTAATTAATAAATTTTAATCAAACCTAAATTTTATTATTCTATTTTGATAATAATTTAATGTAAGTACTCACTGCATAATAATAACATTATTAATTCAAGAAATCAACTAACGAAATTGTCCACACCAATCCATAATTTCATGGATTAATGTGGACAACTTTGTTAATAAGTTTATTATCTTTTATATGGTTTATAGTTATTTATTAATCTTATTATCTCTCTTTAATTAACCTAGCCTGTAGAAACATGGCTTTTTTACCTATACTTGCAAATTTAGCTTCATACTCAGTAATTACATTTTCTTTAAAATCGCTCTTATGAAGATCATATGTTAAAAATAATATTTCAAACCCACATTGTTTGAAATATTCCACAGAGTCTTCAAACAAATCTGTATCATCTGTTTTGAACCACACTTCAGATCCAACTTTTAAAAACTTCTTATAATTTATTAAAAATTTAGTGTGAGTTAATCTTCTTTTATTATGTCGTTCTTTGGGCCAAGGGTTACAAAAATTTATATAAATTCTACTTATTTCATCTTTTGCAAATACATCATCAATAAACATAATGTTTAAAGGCATAAGACGTACATTTATATTTTGCTCTGCTTTAACTTCGCGAACTTCTATCACTTTTCTAAGTGCAAACACTAATACCTCATCTTTTAAATCTATACCTACAAAATTAACATTAGAATTTTGCCTAGATTTTTCTGCAATAAAACTACCTTTACCACATCCAAGCTCCAGATGTATTTCATTTTCATTTTTAAATTCTTCACTCCAATTTCCTTTATGATCATATTGATCTGTTCTTACAATATGGCTGGCTTCTAGTTCCGGCCTAGCCCAATATTTTTTTCTTAAGCGCATATATTTTCTCCTTACGTTTATAATAATAAAAACTTTTAACATCTTTTTTTAAATTTTAACTTTCTTATTAAGAATCACTTTTTATTGAAGCATTGATGCAATTCTCATAAAAATATTATATACCCAATCCGCTGGTACTTGCACAATATAAGTAAACCCTGATTGATTACCCGGTAATATAGGTAATAACAATACAATAAATATTAAAAATTGATACTTAGTAAGTGTATCAGACATATTGTAAAAAGCCTTAGGAAATAAATCTCTAATTATATGATATCCATCAAATCCTGGTACTGGCACTAAATTAAGAAAAAACAACATACAATTTATGGACACTATAATCTTAGATATTTCTAAAACAATGGTATATACCGTCCCTTGCATTGGTGAATATTTCCAAAACATCACTGTAAAAATTGAAAATATAAATCCAATTATTAAATTTGCAAACGGTCCCGCAAATGATACTTTTAAATCATCTCTATAATAATTTTTATATGAAGTAGGATTTGTTTGAACTGGTTTCGCCCATCCGAATCCAGTTAATAAAATCAAAATAAATCCCATTGGATCTATATGTGCAATTGGATTCAGTGTAAGTCTGCCTTGAAATCTTGGAGTTTTATCTCCTAACTTATCCGCTACAATAGCATGTGCATACTCATGGAATGTAAATGCTATTAATATCGCTGGTATCATTAAAATCTTATATAATATTGCCTGTGTATCCAAATTTACTCCCCCTCATTTTTATTTTATATATATCTACAATGTATAATATATCCATATAGTTATATTTTATTGCTATTTTACTTTAATAATATAATTTAATATAGTAATATATATTTTGACTTAACTTACTGAATATTCATATAAACTTTTAATTTAAGATTTCTTAGTAAATAAAAAACTATGCCAAAGGCATAGTTTGGATCCACTCATTACTTAAAAAGCACAAAAGATATTTTGTTGTTTGCAATGGATGCTACTCCCTTATTATATAACTGGACTAATTTCCCTTTATAACTAGTTTGAATACCAGAATTTATATCTTTTATAAACCCTTGCGATGGATTATTTTGATATATTTTACCATCAGTAGATACAAACAAATTTTCTTTAGTGCAAGGTGTTTGTAATTCGATAGATTTCCATGTACTAGTATCTTGTGATATTTTACCATAATAAACCTTGCTTATTAAATTGTCCTTTAACTCTGCAAGATATATATTATCATCATCATCAGCACCAATTAATGAAAGGTTGTCTACTCCACCAATGCTTATATTTTGATTGCTACCAGTAACATATATTTTATTATATACCGAGCCTTCATAGACTAATTTATCTTCATGACGAATCAATGCAATATTGTCTACAAGCTTAGGTATTGTATTTGTTTTTGACATATCTGGATTTCTATCAATTCTATATATGCTGCTTTTATTAGCATTATTTGATACCTTCACGTAAATAAGTCCTGTTAATGTCGACGTTTGAATATTTTCTACTTTAGGGTCAGTACCACCCCAATCTAATTTTATTGTCTTTACTTTTTCACCTTTTACTACATCGTAAGAATATAATATTAAGTTACTAGATTCATCATCACTTTCTTTTTCTACTAAAAGCATTCTATTTCTACCTGGAATCCATGAAGCAAAAGAAACGTTGCATCCATCTTCTGATTTTATGTTTTTAGTTTTCCCAGTCAAACAATTAACAATCACTAATTTCCCATCGTCATAGTAAGATATATATTTGGCATCATATGATACTAATATATTTTCTGCACTTGTTGGTATATTAATATCTATATTTTTGGGTTTTGTACTTGCATTTTCAACTACCTTTTTAGTAACTACTTTTGAATCAGTAGCTAAAAAATAGTGATCAATGTAAAAGAGACCTAAACATTGCAAAGCTAAAGATACTATAATCCATATACTTATTCTTTTCGTCCAACTCATATTTCTTTCTCCTTTAACTTTAACTTTAAAATATCCTCTACTTGAAGTTGGTACTATTTCCTACTCTCTATATACATAATAGAAGGTACTGACCTTTCTCCCAAACTATCTGATGGGCTATTTATTATTTCATCCTCATAAAATAATGTAGAAGAAGAACCTCCGTCTAAGTTACTAGCATTAAACGCCCCATAATCGTATAATGTGTCTTGTACCTCTCTCAAAGTAGCCCCTAAACTTTTCGCCTGTCTACCGTCAATTACCAAAAGTATTATTGCTCCATCTTTTCTTTGTGCAATTGCTGTTCTAGGTGCAATACCCCAACCCCCATCACCTTTAGTTATAGTTTTTTGTCCATTAACTATAAGTGCTGGTCCGAAAGATACTGCATCTATTACTCCAGCTGTCTGCATCTCAGAAATACTATGAATACCAACTAATAATTTTCCTGATTTGGTCATAGCTACAACTTCAGTTTTTTTATTTGCATTTGTTATATTATTAAACGCAATTTTTCCATTAGCCATTATAATTCCAGTTGGATTTGCTCCTGTTCCTGTCCATTTTGATCCATTATCCTCATCTCTAAATCCACCACCATTGATTGCCGCAATTGCATTGTTATCCTTTGCAATATCACTAGTTAGTTGACCTTCTTTACCAAGCATACTACTGTAACCTACTTTTAATCTGGTTGGGTCACTAATTATTAATATGTAACCTTTGAATTTATTTCCTTTAATATCATATCTTTCTATACTATTATCATCTTTTTTTTCTATTTTTACACCATCTAAATTATTTTGAACTAATGCATCTACTTTTTGATCACTCATGATTTTTGCTATTGCACTCTTAGATAAAAAGGTTGTTGCAAGCCATTGTAATGAATAAGTAGTCATCGCTGCACCTACTACTGTAGTCTTTACATTTTTAAACGGACCATAATAAAGCATAAATGGGCCAGTAATTGTTGTAAACGTCAATTCAAATACTACAAATAATAAAACAAGTGTGCTCGTACGTCTTTTGTTTCTTCCACGTTTTTTTATTTTTCTCATACTTCCCATCCTTTTCTTTATTATGTACTACAACATTGTACAGTATAATCATATAATTTAATACATTATTTTTATGTCATTTATGTAAATTTGGCTAATATATGATAATTTAATACAAAAGAGAGTATAAATTTTATACTCTCTTTTGTACTAAGTTTTCTTATTATAATTTTTTTGACCCTTCAAATGCTAGTGGCGACCGCTCACATTCATCATACTTTAAAGTTACCTGATAACATAAGTCACTACCCTTCATTTTTTCTGATGCATAACATAAACCATTTGATCTTTTATCTAAAAAAGGATGATCTATTTGCTCTGGATCACCAATAAGAACCAATTTAGTTCCCTCTCCAACTCTAGTTATTATTGCTTTTACTTGTTTAGGCGATAAATTTTGTGCCTCATCTATTATTACCCAATTTTTAACTATAGACCTTCCTCTAAGATAAGCAACCGCCTCAGTAGTTATTACTCTCCTATCAAATAGGTCTTTTATCTTATCTGACAATTGTTTTTCATTTTTGTAACGCTCTTTTTCATCAGATTCTACAAGTATCTCTAAATTATCAAATATCGGTCTCATAAATGGTGAAATCTTCTCCTGCTCTGTGCCAGGTAAAAAACCTATTTCTTCATCCATAGTAACATTGGGCCTACAAATTAAAATCCTCCTGTACTGCTCACCCCCAAGGTGGTGCTCACCGTTTTCTTGTAATATCTTTTGAAGCCCTACTGCTAATGAAAACAATGTTTTAGCAGTTCCAGCTGGTCCTTTAATAATTACTAGTGGTGCTTTTATTGAATCAATACTCAAAGCCTCTAGCATAAATCTCTGCCCTACATTCCGCGGTACAACTCCTAACGGTTTACTATCCTTATAATAAAGTGGCACTATATTTTTTCCATCATACCTTGCTAATGCCGTTTGTTTTGGATTTTCCATTGAATGAATTATTAAAAATTGATTTGTGTATAAAAACGGATTAGTATACTCTTCTAATTCCTCATTATATTCAAGTAATACACTAGCCTCTATACTTTTTTTACTGAAAAACTCCTGAAGTCTTTCCGGAGACACGAATACCTCTATTCTTCCTGTATACTGATTATCATACTCTGGCACAAATTTTTCATAATAATCTTCTACATTAATATCTACAGCATCCGCCTTTATACGCAAAAATATATCCTTAGTTATGAGCCATACATCTTCACCTTGTTCCTTAATACCTTTACATACTTGTAATATTCTATTATCAGCTTTTTCTTTGCTCCAAGAAGCAGGAATTTTAGTATCATATTGATTCATTTCAACCCGTAATCTTCCTCCATTTTCCAAATCAATACCCTCATTTAATTTTCCATGATTTCTGAGTTCATCGATAAGCCTTGCTGAATATCTAGCATTAGCTCCTAAATCACTTTTATCTTTCTTAAAACTGTCTAATTCTTCTAATACTACTTCGGGTATTATTACATTATTATCACCAAATGACAATATAGCACTAGGTGAATATAAAATAACATTGGTATCTAGTACATATGTTTTTTTCAAAGTATTAGTTCCCCCTCTCTCTCTATTACTAATATATGTAATTAATTCTATAAATGAATAAAAAACAAAATAAAATTTTACTTTCTTATTAATTTTTTATATAATAATTTTGACAAGTAATAGCTTTTATTATATAATAAGTTCTATATTGTATAATAATATTATAGGATGGTGTATATGGAGAACATTACAACAGTTTTTAAAGAGAAAAAATTAAAGCTTACACCCCAACGCAT
>NZ_CALEVF010000266.1 GCF_937920395.1 uncultured Clostridium sp.
TCGCTAAGTAATTCTAATATTTATTTTATTTACAGATGCTAAAAAATACAAACTCGCTATCGCTCAAACATGTATTTTTCTAGACGCATCTTCAAATAAAATAAATAAAGAATTACTAAAGCTTGTTCAAATGCATTTTACGTGATATATCCTTTTGTTAACATCCTCTAAGAAAACTATTATGTATACTAGAATTATTACTTACAAAGGTAATAATCAATTTTTGTCATATTCTTAGTCGGCAGGCTACGCCTTTAAACCTTTTGGGCAACTTTTAAAAGTTTTTCTTAATTACTTGGAGTTCATGTAACGCTCTAGTTGCCATCACATACCTAAGTTTATCTTCTTGCTTATATTGAGTTTGACCATTGTCTGCTTTGTGCTCACTATCATCCTTAGGCTCATCTAATACCATAATTACTGCATCAAATTCTAGTCCTTTAGCAAAATATGATGGTAACACTACAATTCCACTATGATACACGTCATTTTCCTTATCTATAATCTTAATGTTTGCATTCCCATTAATTAGATCAAATATATTTTCTGATTCTTTTATATCTTTACATATGATCGCAATGTTTTCATAAGTCTTATTTTGAAAATCATCAATTTTGCCGAGTACAAATTTTTTAAATTCATCTCTACTTGAAATTAATATTTCTTTAACTTCTTCACCATTTCTTACTATTGGGACAATGGGGTCTGCGTCTAAATATTTATTAGCATACTCCATGATTTCTTTTGTAGATCTATAACTAGTATTTAATCTAAATTCCTGAACATTACAACTTGGAAGTATATTTTTTAAATCAAGCATAGGTAGTTCTCCATCAAATGGTATTAATCTTTGATTGCTATCCCCAACTATAGTTAAAGAACTACACCCAGTTAATTCCTTTATGACTAAAAACTGAAGTTCATTATAATCCTGTGCTTCATCTATTACTACATGTTTTATTTGCTCAGATGTTTTTGTTCCTTCAAGCTTAATCTTGAAATATAATATACCGCCTAAATCATTTTCAGTTAATCTTTTATTTCCATTAATATTGTTATATAATTCAACACAGTTTCCGTTATCGAGCCAAGTAAGGCTTCTTTTTAACAGAAGTACTTGTTTTATAACTTCACGGATATTAAGTCTTCTATTAAAATCAAAATCATTTGTTTTTAAGTCCTTTTCCTCTGCAGATAAAGCAAAAATAATCTTTTCATATTCCTTTTGTATCACTCTAACTTTTTCATCTCTAGCATCATTAATTTTAGAATAAATAATTCTTCTAATTTTTTTACTTC
This sequence comes from uncultured Clostridium sp., assembly GCF_937920395.1. GTDB lineage: Bacteria > Bacillota > Clostridia > Clostridiales > Clostridiaceae > Clostridium_AD. The sequence goes on from NZ_CALEVF010000266.1 coordinate 1,300, forward strand.
TTCTAAATAAAGGCATAGTTTTATAATCATTGTTAAACATTTCTTTAATATCGTCTTTAGATATTATTAACTCATCCATAAAAATTAAATCTTCTGCTTTAAAATATTCATTATCCAATTTTTCTACAGCACTATCGATAAAGTTCTTATAATCTATAGAATTTTTATATGTTATGTCCTTTGCAAATTTCTTTTCTCCACTAAGTACTTTTTCCATATATTCCTTTAGACTCATTACTTCTTTAAGTTCTAAAATATCAAAAGCAAAATCTCTAAATGTTGTTTGCTTAACCCCTGATTCACCAAGGCTTGGTAATACTGTTGATATATATTCTATAAATACATTATTAGGTCCTAATATCAAAACCTTATCTTCAAGTATTTTTCTATAATTATAAAGTAAATATGCAACCCTATGAAGTGCAATAGTAGTTTTCCCACTACCTGCAACGCCATCAACTACAATAGTTTTAGTTCTTGGTTGTCTTATTAAATCATCCTGTTCCTTTTGTATTGTCATTATTATATCTTTGAGCTTTTCATTTGCATTACCACTAAGTACCATTTGAAGTATCTCATCTTTTATATCTAGTGCTGAATTAAACATACCTGTTAGTTTTTCTTTCTTTATTATGTATTGTCTTTTAGCTAAAATATTCACAGCTATTTTTTCTTTTGGTGCATCATAAAACGCTTCCCCTAGAGCCCCAGTATAAAATAGAGATGCAACAGGAGCTCTCCAATCTACTACTAAAGGTTCATAAATATTATCTTGCGTAACTCCAAATCTTCCTACGTACATTTTATTTATTCCATAATCTTCTTCAGAGAAATCTATTCTTCCAAAATAAGGAGAGCTTTTAAGTGCCGTTAGCTCCTTAAGTCTTCTATCAATAGTTTTAAACGCCTCTTCTTTTACGTATATCTCATGATCAAAATACTCTATTACCATATCTTCATCATCTCTATAGTCTTCAATTACTTTTTTTCTATATTCTAAAATATATTTTGTAATTTCCTTTCTCTTCTCAATATATTTTAAAATTTCTTCACTAATGATATCAACAACAGACTTTAATTTTTTTTCTTCTATATTAAATTCTAGCTTCTTTTTTAATTCTACTTCCACGGAACTTGCCTCTATATCATGTTCATTATTATTCAAAACTAGCACCTCATTTCTTGTTTTTTTTAAAGTAATCAAATCTAAAACAAATAATATATTACACACTATTTATTTTCTCTTACTCCTCTTATATCAAAGAAATTTCATTCCATCCAATGATTTCTGAAATACCAAGACCCGGAGCATCGTTAATAGTTATAGTGTTACCTTCTACAGCTGCACCACCAACTATTGCACACTTATCAAAGAACAACATAGTATCTAAATCAGCTTTAACCAAGTTAGACTTTGATGCAGCAAAACTAGCTGCTGCTGTTATGCCTATTCTATTTTCTAACATACATCCCATCATGCATCTTATACCCATATTTTCTGCCATGTTATATATCTTTATTGCATTATTGATACCTCCACATTTCATAAGTTTTATGCTTATGAGATCTGCGGCTCTTTTTTCTATTATCTTAAAAGCATCTGATGGTCCAAAAACTGCTTCGTCTGCAAGAATCTTTGTTGAAACATTGTCTGTAACATATTTTAGTCCATCTATATCCCAGGCATTAACTGGCTGCTCGACAAACTCAATATCAAGCCCCATATCTTCAAATTTTCTAATTATACTTACAGCTTCCTTAGGTCTCCA
>NZ_CALEVF010000267.1 GCF_937920395.1 uncultured Clostridium sp.
TTCTAATGCATCAAACATCTTTGGTAAATTAAAAAGTGATGGAATAAAAGAAGGTAAGAAAGAAGGCAAGGAAGAAGGCAAGAAAGAAGGTAAGGCCGAACTCCTTATGACGCTGCTAAAAAAAAGATTCGATGGTCTTTCTGATTATTATACAGATAAGATTAGATTTTTACCCGAGGGTGTTATTGATCAAATAGCAGCAGATATATTTGATTTAGAAAAAGTTGAGGATTTAAAAAAATACTTATAAAAAAACAAGTGAACAGCTATGAGGTAATTCATAGCTGTTTCAATTGTTTTTTTTGTAACTCGACGTATTAGAAGATCCTATAAAAACATTTCCATCCTCTTCATATTCAAATATGTATGACTTAGGGTGAAAGGATATAACGTATTGAAATTATTCAATACATCTATCTATAACTCTATATTATATTTTATGGCTCATTCTATTATATAATAATAAGGTTGACCGTGTAGCACCTGAAACCAAACCTACATTCCTTACTAATGCATTTATACTTTCTGCTATACCAAGCTTATCTTTTGATACTGTTGACATAATTAATGAAGTATTAGGAAATGAATTTTATTCTCTTATAAATTCAGTGCCACACATTTTACATATAACTTGATCTTCAAAATCTTTATTTAAAACTTCTTTAATATATAGCTCACTGCTTCCACATTTGCAACATTTTCCTTCTCTATATTCCCAATAATCGTTATCCATTTCATAACAGCATTTTTGCCATAAAATCAGTTCTATAAGTTCTATAGAATATGATGTTTTATTTGATATGAAGTCATACTCATCATCATTACTATAATTTATGAATTGTACATCCATCTTTGAAAGAAAAACTTCATCTGCATTAATAATTTCACTGATTATCTTAACAATATTCATTTTTTTATCAAAACCCGAAAGAGTATTTCTTTGTTTAAATCTTTCTGTGATATATTCTTTTATCTGCTTCAACTCATTATCATCGGAATCAATATCTTCGATATCAATCCACACTATTTCAAAATACATGATGCTAAGGCTATCATGAAATCCCCATCCTATTCCACTAGTATCATCCACAACGGCTTTTAACCTTTTCCTCAATATACCAAAAGTTTCCGAATTATTCTGTTCATTAATAGAACTTACTACAGATTCATACATGCTTTCAACATTCTTATAAAAACTATCATTAATGTCTCCATATGTAGTCGTAAACTCAACTCCCATTTCAACATAATAAAGCATTAAATCAATTACAGATTTTTCATCTGAGTGCAACTTTTTAAAATAATTCACTATTTTTTTTGCTTCTCCTATTTTAAATTGTTTTCTCATGCTATTTGGAAAGAATACATCATGAATCTTATTTTTATAAGTTTCCAATATTCGTTCGATTTTATCATGTTCTCCATATTTAACAGTTATATATTCCTTTATCTGTATACTAGCTTTATAACTGTCTAAAAATAATTTTATTATTTCTTCTCTACTTTGTTTTTTTAGTATATTCTTTAGTTCTGTTAAACTTAATAGATAATCATTATTTTTCATATTATTCATCTCCATTTCAGGTGCCATCCATTTAAAAATTGGCAAGCTCTTATCAATTACTACTATGGTACCCTCCACATTTTATCACAGCAACTTGTTGATTTAAATACACCCAGTTTTATTACCACATCCATATTTCCTTTAGACCAAGAAATAAATACCTTGAGTTTTTGACTAGATTAAAGAATATAGTAATTAATTTTAGTAACCTAACTTCATAGAAATTTAAGATTCTCCATGGTTGATGTTTACCACGTTCCAATGACTTTTATCACTACATATACTTTTAGGTCATTCCTTTGAGCCTGTTTGCTTGATACTGCCTTTAACAGTATAAGGATTTTCATAAAGACGAATTTTACTCATCCCCACAAACCATACAACTACGGTATGAAAAACATTTCTATTCTTACAACATATAGACTCGTACTTTCGGAATTTCGTCAGTTCCTATGGAACTATTCTAACCATGAGTATTTTATGGACTCCCGACCTATCATACACACGACCACCTCTGGTTCGCTGTTCCTCTACTCTGCATATGCAGAGTGTTAGGGTGTACTCTCAATCGACTTCACCGAGCTTATAACCACTTTATTCTTAACAATAAAATCGCTATTCAGAGTATCAGAGAAAGCCCTTCAAGGCGTTACCCTATCATTTGACTTTTCAATGTCATCAGTTCTTTTAACTTTTCAATTAGCAACGTGTCGCACCATCTTTGTTATCCAATCTCTCTGGAGTTGCCTTGAGTCCTAAAAGAAACTTTGGAGTGAAATATTCTAATATATTTGAGTAATTACCTGCTGCTGCATGGTGAAATTCATTGAATCGAAAGCAGCAAGATATGTTTTACCTATGCCCGCTTCTGCCTAACTAATCCTTTATCTAAGACTTCTTCTCTACATTTCCTTAGGTCACAGTATAGTGCTTCAATTTGTGCACCTCTAGGTTCATACAGCGGAATTACTAAAGCATATTCATCTTTGTTATCTTCTACTTTTTCTAATGTATTAAAGATTTTAGGCCTTTTCCATACTGATGAATAACACCTAAGTTCAGCATCGTCAATAATTATGGAATGATTTAAAAATAAGTCTTCAAAAGCATTCTTAAAAAAAGTAAAATCCTCTAAGTTCTTATTCTGCAGCTTTGAAGGAGATGATTCGATCTATAATTCCATTCTATACCAACAGTTAATACAGAATTGGACATATTAGAGGACCCTATAAAAACATTGAAAATTGACTTGATAGCCTTGAAAATGAGGTTACAAAAATAGTTGTAAAGATAGACGGATTTCCACTCCCTAATATTAGAACTCCCTTTTCCCTCAAATAATTTATTTCTTTTCCTATTTTAAAATGAGTATCTGCATTTGCGTTACTATCCACACTAAGCTGATACACAGGTATATCTGCCTCAGGGTACATTTTATTAAAAACAGATAGCTTAATAAACCGGCTCTCTGCCATTTTATTCTCATGCTATTTATAATTGTTGCTCCTCTTATATATCTATGTTAAAATTGATTTTACAGTAATAATACCACGTATATATAAAATATCAAGTACATTTTTTATTCAACGTAAGCATCAAATAGATACTATGGAGGAAACTGCGATGGAAAGTAATAATAATCTTTTTGGGAAATGCCCATATTTTACAGCCCAAAAAATATTTGCTGGGAAATGGTCAATATTAATCTTGTATCATTTGAGTGATGGAGCACTTCGTTATGGAGAGCTCCAAAGAGGAATAGGCGATATTACGCAATCTACACTAACAAAGCAATTAAGATTGCTCGAAAGTTATGGATTGATTAATCGATATGTTTATTCGGAAATCCCACCCAAGGTGGAGTATTCACTAACCGATTTAGGGAAAGCATTCAATCCAGTATTAGAACAGTTTGGAATATGGGGAGATAAGTATATTGAATCTCTTAATAATAAATAGGTATTGATAAAATAGTAGTTTGAAATTCAATTTTATAATTAATTTAACCTATTATGGTTACTTAATCTAAATCTTTAAGTAATACTTTTGTTGTAATGCTTTAGTAGTATTGTCAAATGTGTTTATTAAAAACAAAAACATACAATATAATTTTCGTTATATTGTATGTTTTTTTATCGCCTATAACTATAAAATCTTCATATGCAATATATAGTATAATTGAGCATATAAGTTAATTCGGATTTGTATTTTAATGCGTTGTAATGATAATTTATATTTTGGGAGGTTAAAGACATGGATTGTGGATTTAAAAATGATGAAGGATGGTTTCGTTATCGTGCAGCAGCAATCATTATTGAAGATGGCTGTGTGTTAATGGCAAGTAATGAGTTGGCATCCTATTATTATTCAGTTGGTGGAGGAGTTCATCTACATGAAACAGCTAAAACTGCTGTAAAAAGAGAAGTTTTAGAAGAGACAGGAATGGTTTACGAAATAGATCACCTTGCCTTCATCCATGAAAATTTCTTTATAGATGACACTGTGGCATTAGGAGTACCTTGTCATGAAGTAGCTCTCTATTATCTAATGAAACCAAAAGGTACTAAAGAATTGAATTCAAACAGTTTTACACAAGGAGTTAGAGAAAATATGAGTTGGCTACCCATTGAAAATTTAAGTCGATATACGATTTTCCCAACCTTTTTTAAGGATAGGTTAAGATGTATACCAAATTATCCAGAGAACATTGTTACTTTGGAATATGAAAAATAGATATGGAAAATTCATTTATTAGGACGAAACTGTAAAATAATGCGTCACATATGAATTATTTTACTGTTGTGACACAAAACATCTACAATAATTATATCATTATTACTGTAAATTGGATGTAAAAATAAATATACGATTTTTAGCCAAAAGATTACAGGGTTACATAAGAATATAAAAGTTGAAATTCATAAAAACAATCTAATTTTTAAAATTAATAAGTAAAACTTTTACATTTATGGGGTTGCATTTTTATTATCGTACGGAATATCATTTCTGCGTACGATACCCCTATTAGAATTCAGTAAAAAAATTATCAATAAGTGTTATGATACTAGGATAAAAATGTTTACAGTATCCTAAAACATTAGCATTGGAGGAATTAACTTGAAAACATTTAATAAAATTTTAAAAATTATCACATTTATATTTTGTTTATGTAACATATTATTCTTCATGGCGTGGGGAGTTGCGTTTACTGAAACTGATAGAGATAAAGTATCTTTGATTTTTGCGATTATTCACGCTCTACTTATTATATACACTTTATATTGTCTTTATAAAATCAATAAAAGTAGAAAACACTATACTAAATTAATCTTTATATTAGGTATTATAATAAATTATGCGCTATATAAACAGTGTGTATATACTGGATATACTGGTAGTTTTTTAGAACTAGCCACAGAGGGATTTTTTTATGGTATAGGTCCTGTAGTTTTAATTTATTTATCTACTATATTTAATTACTTTACTTATAGGGAACATGGTAATACTCAGCAAGATTAATCTATTTACAAGTTGGGTGTTTTTGCCTATCCCGCCAAAAAGGTATATTAGTAGATTATATAGAAAAAAGGAATTGCTGCCTTTTAAAGTTGATGAACAATATTCTAATATATTGACACAAGTAAACCCATAATTCTTATAAAGTATATCCACATCGCTATTATAATAATTAAAGATATTTTCATTCTAAGCCTTAATTTTCTATCATTTATTTTTGACATTTTACTGTTCTCCCTTTTTCATAAATAAACCTCCTTTTTGTTCAATGTTTGTAGAATTTATTTTTTTCTTAAATCTTCAATTTTAAAAACAATCATCTCCCATATTTTAAACGCAAAGTTAGTTATATAGTCAAAATATCTAGGGAATCTTTGTATTGTTTTATATGTGGCATAAGCTATTATCGCTCCACCGACAATGTCCAATGGATAATGAAGTCCAACATATACTCTGGCAAAACATAATAATAATGATATACCTATCATAACTCTTCCGAAATACTTATTTACAAATAGTATCGGTAAGGCGAGAGCTAATGAAAAAGTAGCATGATCACTAGGAAATGATGGATCAATGGACGGATTTACTAATAAATGAGCTGCATGTAATGTATAAGGTCTTGGTCTAAAATATATAAACCCAATTATATGATTTATTCCTAAAGCAATTAACATTATCATTACACCCAATATAGCTGCTTTTCTGTTTGCCATAACCTTTTCTTTTGTGTCTTTTTTAAACCGAATATCTCTCTATTTTTTCTTCAATGTATTAGGCTTGTCATTGTAATTTATATAACTTACTTTATCAAATAAAAAAATTATTATTCCACTACATATAAGTCCCAAAACTATACCACCTAAAATATCTGTAGGATAATGCACATATAAATATAATCTTGAAAAAGCTATCATAGCTGCTAAACTAAAAAATTCAAATGCATAATTTTTCAAATATCTTGCTAATACTCCTGCAACTGCAAATGAGGAAGTAGTGTGCCCTGACGGAAATGAATAAGATAAAGGTTTCGCAATTAAAAGGTTAATTGATGGTATAGTTGCTGCTGGACGTATACGCTTAACAACATTTTTTAATACTACGTCTCCTAAAATTGTGCTTAGTACTAAAGCGGCTAAAGCCATAAAGCCTATTCTTCTATATTTTTTGCTAATCATCAGTAGCACTATTATTATAATCCAGACAATACCTCCATTACCTAAGTATGTTGATATAACCATGACTTTATCCATAATAGTTCCATGCATATTAGCTTTTATATATAATAATATTGAACTATCGAATTTCTGTATTAAAGATATCATTGTCCTTAGTGCCCCCTAAATAATAATATAAGATATAAATTTCTTCATATAGCGTATAATATATTTATTAAAAACAGATTAAAAAAGCATTAGATTTAACTTAAAGTTACATATTAATTAAAATAATACGAATGATTTCTTACTTATCTTCGTTTTTGGTTTTTTATTACTTAGATTCCATTTATAAATTCAACTTAGCTATTCACAATGTTATAATATTTCCTGAATAGAGAAAATAGATGTAAACTTCCTGAGAGGTATTCTTATACCTATACTCGTGAAATAGCGTATCATTCCATCAGTGAGTATTTCGTGTTTTAGCTGGTTGGGTCTCCTACTTTGGAACTACCCGTGTCACTAACAAGGTTGCAAACTAACTGATAGAAGTGGAATCTCTACTCTACCCCAATTTAAACAAAAGGAGATGCTTATTATTCAAAATTAATCATACAGTTGAAGGTTTCAAATATTTTTTAGATCAAATAAAAAAAGCGGAAGAAGTGTATGCCAAGAAGCTTACCAGTTAAGAGATCCTAAATTACACCAAAGAATGTATTTAGAAAATGATTCTAGATCGGTAGCCTAACTTAAATCTGAATAATTACTAAATTTACCATTGTAACTGTTTTTATATCGCCAACTTTTGCTATCATATAATGGTAATCGCTGTTTTTAGTTAAGAGCTCTGCACCTG
>NZ_CALEVF010000268.1 GCF_937920395.1 uncultured Clostridium sp.
CCTCATTTAGTTCCAATGAATCGTGGAATATTATCAACTTGTTATGCAACACTTACGAAAGACATAACTCAGGAGGATATTATATCTTTATATAGAGATTTTTATAAGGATGAATATTTTGTGAAAATTATAGATGGATTACCTGAAACTAGATGGGTAAGAGGATCTAATATATGTCACATTGGAATTAGGGTGGATAAACGTACAAACAGAGTAATAATAATATCTGCTATAGATAATTTAGTTAAAGGTTCTGCAGGTCAAGCTGTGCAAAATATGAATATTATGTTTGGAATACCTGAAACTACTGGTCTTGAAATTATTGCTATGGCACCATAACTTTATTGTAATTATATTTAACAATTATCTTTAAAATATAACTTGTTATATACACATAAATATATATATAATGACATACAGAAATAATATGATATGGGGGTAGATACATGGACAAAATGTTCTTTGAAGTTAGAAAAGCTGTTACTAGCGACATTGAAGAAATAATGTTACTTGCAAAAAAATCGTTTAAATTGTATGCCGAGAATGCAGGGATTACGGGACTAGTAGCACCTTTTGAGGAATCGTATGAGGATGTATTAAAGGCGATAGAGACTACTAATGTTTTTGTAGCTCTATCTAATGAAGAAGTTATAGGTAGTGTACGAATTAAAGTTAAACCAGATCATAGTGCTTATTTAAGTAGATTTGGAGTTTCGTCACTACATCAAAATAATGGTATTGGCAAAATATTAATGAATGCAGTCGATATTGCAATGATGGAGCAAGGGGTTACCAGTTTATATCTCCATACTGCATCTAGAATGTTTTCACTTATAAGATTTTATTATGGAAGATGTTTTTATATAGAATCAACAAATGATGACCGTGGTTATATTAGAGCATTATTATGCAAAGAATATGCTATAGCAAGACCAAAAGAATCCTTAGATAATATAATTTGCAATGAGAGAGTAGTTTAAAATGGAGTGAATACCGTAAGGATATTCACTCTTTTTTTTTATACATATTAATTTATATGTTTACAGATCAACCATAATGTAGTATCATGATAATAGTTCTCAAATGACTATCTATATTATATGAAAATGGAATATATTTTTTATTGATATAGTGATAATGAGTTTCAATATTAATAATAATATTTATGAGGAGTGATTATATGGAAAAGCTAGTAGGACTAGATAAAGTTGATTTAAAATCTAGGGTTAAGGTTGTGCAAATAGTACCAGGGAGTACAATACGAAGAAGAATTATGGATATGGGAATAACAATAGGTGTCCAGTTAGTTGTTGAAGGTAAAGCTCCTATGGGAGATCCTATAGAGATACAAGTTAGAGGATATAAACTAAGCCTTAGGAAAAATGAAGCAAAAGATATTATGGTGGAGATGATTTAACATCACCATTTTATATAGTTACTCCTAAATAAATAATAATGGAGGTCAAAATGACGAGTATGCCACTTAATTTTATTGGAATAGGGAAACTTGCAGAAATTAATTCAGTGCAAGGCGGAGAAGCACTACGCAAGAAAATTATGGAGATGGGCATGAGTACAGGGGCTATAATAAAAATCATGAAAAATGACAATGGCCCTTTAATCATAAGGGTAGGAGAGACGCGTTTAGTACTTGGACGAGGTATGGCACAGAAAGTTATGGTAAGTGAAGTTTAAAAATAATAAGAAAATATGGGGGAATACATGAGTAACTTGAATAATGATGGTAAAGATTTAGTAATAGCACTAGCTGGTAATCCTAATTGTGGTAAAACCAGTATGTTTAATGAATTAACAGGTGCAAAACAGCATGTAGGTAACTGGCCTGGTGTTACAGTTGAGAAGAAAGAGGGTGACCTTAAATTTGAAGGCAGGAATTTAACAGTAGTAGATTTACCAGGCACCTATAGTCTTGGGGCATATTCTGAGGATGAAGTTGTAGCTTGTAATTTCATATTAAAAGACAAGCCTGATGTAGTTATTAATGTAATTGATTCTACTAATCTCGAAAGAAACCTATATCTTACAATGCAATTATTAGAAACAGGTGCTAAGGTTATTTTAGCACTTAATATGGCAGATGAAGCTAAGAAAAAAAATATACAAATAAATATTAAAGAATTATCAAAACAACTAAATTTAACTATTATACCTACAGTAGCTCCTAAAGGGGAAGGTATAAAGGAACTTATTAGGGAAGCTATAAAATTAAGTGAGCAAGATAAAAGTAGTGTATATAAAGTTGATTATGGTAAAGATATTGAAAAGGAAATTGGATCAATTAGGGAAGCTATGTCAGAAGTCGGGGCAACTCTTGAATATCCTACTGAATGGGCAGCACTTAGGCTTCTAGAAAATGATGAATACGTAATGAAATACATAAGCACTCAAAAGAATGGTGAAAAGATAAATAATAAAGTAGGAAAAAGTATAGAGAGATTAACATCAGTAATAGGTTATGAACCTGATACTTTTATAATTGATAAAAGATATGAAGCAATAAGTGATGCAACGAGAAAATGTGTTAAAAAAGAGGAAATTACAGGAGAAACTACATCTGATAAAATAGATAAGATTGTTACAAATAAATGGCTTGGTATTCCAATATTCGGACTTATAATGTTTCTTATGTATCAAATTTCAATAAGTTTTGGTAATGGATTTTTAGGTGGAATACTTGGCGATGGTATGGATGCATTAGGACAATTTTTAGGAAGTACATTAACGAATATTGGTGCACCTAAACTTTTAATATCATTTGTAACAGATGGCCTTATAGGTGGCGTTGGATCAGTACTTGTATTTATGCCAATGATTCTTACTATGTATTTTCTTATGTCTTTACTTGAAGATAGTGGTTATATGTCAAGAGCGGCATATGTAATGGACAAACTTATGAGTTCAGTAGGACTTCACGGTAAAACTGCTATTGCTCTAATATTAAGCAGTGGATGTGCAGTGTCTGGAATAATGTCTACAAGAACTATAGAAAGTAAAAAAGACAGAATGATAGCTATTCTAATTAGTCCGTTTATGTCATGTCCAGCAAGACTTGTGGTTTATGGAGTGTTTGTTGCTGCATTCTTTTCGGATAAAAAAATCGGCATTATTAATGAAGGCGGATTAATAATATTTTTACTTTATGTTTTAGGAATTGTAGTTGCTATACTAATGGGTAAATTTTATAGTGATAAAGTATTTAAAGGAGACACCTCTTATTTTATAATGGAATTACCTCCATATCGTTTACCAACAGCTAAAAGTATATTTGTTCATATGTGGGAAAAGTCACAACATTTTTTAACAAGAGCAGGTACAATTATTTTAGGAGTAGTTGTGATTGTTTGGGCACTTTCAAACTTACCATATGGAGTTGAGGCAGGAAGTCAACACAGTTTACTTGGTATAGTAGGAACATTTATAGCTCCAGTATTTGCACCAGCAGGTTTTGGAAATTGGCAGTCAGGAGTAGCACTTATTACTGGCTTTGCAGCTAAGGAAGCAGTAATAGGAACACTTGGAACTATATATGGGGTAGCTAATGGACCACATCTTATAGGAGCTATTCAACATGCGTTTACACCACTTACTGCACTTTCATTTATGGTAATGACTCTTCTTTATGTACCTTGCGTTGCAACTATAGGAACTATTAAGAAGGAAACTAACTCAACGAAATGGGCTGTAGTATCAGCAGTTGTGAGTTGCCTTATTGGATGGGTAGGAGCAGTTTTAGTATTCCAAATAGGAAGTCTTTTAGGATTTAAATAATAATATGCTGATAATGAAAATCAATGTCATGATTGTAATATATATTAGGGAGGTGAACTTATGTTCATATTACTCATAGGTGGAGATAAACTCGGCAATATTACTCAGAAACTAATGCAGAATGGTTTTAATGATATAGAACACATAACAGGTAGAAAAAAAGATGCTAAAAATTTTAGATTGCCAGGTCACATAGATTTGGTCATGGTTCTTATAGATTTCGTAGGACATCAATTAACAAAAATTGTTAAAGAAGAATCAAGAAGATCTAATGTGAAAGTTGTATATTCAAAACGTTCATGGATACACATGGAAAAGAAAATACAAGAATGTGCAAAGGAACTTGGGTGTAGTCCGCAAAGGGTTATTTAAATGTAAAATAAGAAATAAAACATATGGATTTATATAGAATAGATTTATATAGAATAAATATATATGTGATGGAGGAATGTAGAATGTTAATGAAGGTACTTAAAAGATTAGCGCAGGGCGATCGGTATTCTAATAAGATAATGGCTAGAGAACTTGGAATCGATGAGGGAATGGTTGAGCAAATGTTAATGCAACTTGAGAGGAAAGGATACATTGTAAGGGAAGAGATGGCATCCTGTGCTGGTTCATGTGATTGTGGAAGTGGTCCTAAAAAGGCAAGTTGTTGTAGCTCGAAAAGCAATATAATAATGTGGAAGATTACAAGTAAAGGCAATGAAGCAGCATTAAGAGTAGCTAAATAAAGAATAGCTAACTAAAGGAGTAAAAAACAAACATGAGGATGTTTGTTTTTTACTCCTTTATACTTTGAATGAATAAAAGCAGCTTTTGTATTTAATATTTAAGATAAAAATAAAAGGTTATACAGTATAATATGTAAAAAAATATAGTATTAAACAAAAAATGTGATATTATAGAAATGATAGTAAAAATAATAGTTAAATTGGGTATAAAATCAAAAAAAAGGATGGATGAAATGAATAGGGAATTCTATTACTACTGCTAACACTAATTAAGAAAAGGAGATAAAATATGGAAAAGACACTGAATAAAGGAAAGATGTGGAAGTTTAAAAACTCACTATATATAATATTTGCTTTTTTTTCATTAGCAGGTATTTCATTTCTTTACATAGGAAATAAGACACATAATAAGGAATGGAAAAAACGTGGCTTTTTATATTTAATAGCTATTATTATACCTGGTGTAAATATTATAGCTTATTTTCGAGGAATAGTAAGTATTGTGAAAACAAAAAAAGAATACTTAATCCGTCTGAGCATTGAATCATCTCTTGTAGTAGATGCAGAGTTACTAGATATATTAAGTGTTCTGAAAGCAAGGAAAGAATATTTAATTCGCGTGGAAATCGAATCTTATCTTGGAGTAGATGTTGATGAAGATAGAGAGGTAAGAGATAAGATATATCAGGATTATGGTTTTATTGATTCTGAAACTAAGAAGAGTGCACAGAAGCAGAAAGTTACAGAAAAACCTGTAGAAACTCTATCAGAAAATGAATATGTAAGGAAGTTGCAAGGGTTTAGTTGGAAAATTTTAAAATCTGAGACAAGAAAACAGTTAGAAGAAATTGAACTTATTTGTAGTAAAATTTTTGAATATGTGGAAAAACATCCAGAATCAGAGTATAAACATAAGCCTCTTATTAATTATTATTTACCGGAACTTTTTACACAGATGGACAAGTATATTGAATTACAGAAAAACGTCAACTTAAATATACCAAATATTAATACAAGTATGAATAAAATTGAAAGTTTGCTGCCAATGATTAAGGATGCTTCTAATAAAATATATAATCAACTTTTTACTGATAGTTTATTAGATATATCTACTGATATTGAAGTGTTAAAAAAACAGTTAACTCAAAATGGTTTGGCAGATTCAGATACAATTTCTATGTATTCTTAAAAAAAAAACTAGAGGAGCAAAATAGATATGAGTAATGAAAATAATAATGGTTTACCAGAAATAATTCTAAATCTTGAAAATACAGATTCAAAGAACTTGTCTGATGTATCAGACTTTAAGCAACAAACAAATCAGGAATACCAACAGCAACAAACAAATCAAGGATACCCAGAGCAACAAATGAATCAAGGATACCCACAACAACAGATGAACCAAGGGTACCCACAACAACAAATGAATCAAGGGTACCCAGAGCAACAAATGAACCAGGGGTACCCACAACAACAGATGAACCAGGGGTACCCACAGCAACAAATGAATCAGGGATATCCACAACAACAAATGAACCAGGGGTATCCAAATCAACAAATGAACCAGGGTTACCCACAACAACAGATGAACCAGGGATATCCACAACAGCAAATGAATCAAGGGTATCAACAACAACAACAATCTGATCCTTCATTAACTAATATCGACACTAATCCTGAGGGTATTATTTTATCTGAGAATGAAAAAAGACAAATATATGATTTGTCTAGAAAAATTAATCTAAGAGATACCCAGTCAATTTTACAATATGCATCTGGAGTTCAAAAAAAGAACTCGGATTTTGCAGATTCATCATTAAGTAGATATAAAATAAAGGATACTGGAGAAACTGGAGATGTGCTTTTAAAACTTTCGACAACATTAAAGGGGTTTACTGCTAATTCTGAACCTAAAAAAGGATTTTTTGGTCTTATTAAAAAAGGTTCTGATCAAATATCTACTTTAAAGAGTAGATATTCTTCTGTTGAAGAAACAATAAATAAAATCACAGATGATTTAGAAAAACATAAAATACAACTTCTAAAAGATATTTCTATGTTAGATAAAATGTATGAAATCAATTTACTAAACTTTAAGGAACTTACAATGTATATAATGGCAGGGAAACAAAAACTAATGGAAACTGAAAATATAGATCTTAAAGCACTTAGACAAAAGGCTGACCAAAGCAAATTACAACAAGATATACAAGCTGCTAGAGATTATCAAGATATGTGCAATAGATTTGATAAAAAACTTCATGATTTAGAATTATCAAAAGCTGTATCTATGCAGTTAGCACCACAAATTCGTATGGTGCAAAACAATGATGCCGTATTGGTGGATAAAGTTCAAAGCTCAATAGTAAATACAATACCTCTTTGGAAGAATCAAATGGTATTAGCACTTGGTCTTGCAAATTCACAAAAGGCATTAAAGGCTCAAAAAGCTGTATCAGATGTAACAAATGAGTTGTTAAAGAAAAATGCAGATATACTAAAGATAAATTCTGTAGAAGTAGCAAAAGAAAATGAACGTGGCATTATTGATATTGAAACAATTAAGTATACTAACGACCAACTTATTTCAACAATAGATGAAGTTTTACAAATTCAAGAAGATGGAAAACAACGACGACGTGTTGCTGAAGCTGAACTTGTACAAATTCAAAGTGACTTAAAAAATAAATTACTATCTGCAAAAAACTAACTTGAATATTAAATCAAAAACCAAGCATAATTATGCTTGGTTTTTACTCTTTTATACTTTGAATTTTATGAATAAACATCAGAAAGTTCAACTCTTATATTTTGATCTTTACCACGTACTTCATTATTGTATATTTTATTTTCTATACATACTTTTCTAGAAGGAAGGCTAACGGTAAATGTGCTTCCCTTGCCATACTGACTCTTGACTGTTATAGTTCCACTGTGCAATTCTACAATAGATTTAACTAAACTTAGGCCAATACCCGTTCCTTCTGCATTTCTTGATAAAGATTTGTCTACTTGCTTAAATCTATCAAATATCATATCTAAGTTCTTTTTTTCAATTCCAATACCAGTGTCTTTCACTGATATTTCAACAAATTCATTTTTGTCATTAACAGTTACTAATATCTCATCTCCGGCATCTGAAAACTTTATTGCATTTGATATAAGATTTAATATTACTCTTTCTAATTTTTCTTGGTCACAAGCAATTATTTTTTCTTCTGTATTAGTATCAAATATAAGGTTTAATCCTTTGCTTTGCGTGAAATTAGTTACAGACATTACTATATATTCTACAAATTCAACTATATTACTATTTGATAGGTTAAGTTTAAAGAAACCCGATTCTATTTTTGACAAATCAACTATATTATTAATCATTTTAGATAATCTATAGGTATTTTGTTTGATTGAATTTATATATTTAATAACTGAATCCTTATTTTTATCAAGTGAGCCACCGTCACAATACACATTAAATAACTGAGCTGTTGCAAATATAACATTTAGTGGTGTCTTAAGTTCGTGGGATATATTAACAAGAAATTCTCTTTGTGATTTTAATGCTTTTCTCATAATTTCTTCATGTGCCTTTGAATCCTTTTGCTCTTTGATTATTTTTTTTTGTGCTTCTATATTCTGGCTTTTAAGAACCCGTTTAGTAACTTCAACTGTGGTATGAAATATGTATTTTATCTTACCGTTATAAAATATAGGCATTTGACTAGAATCCCAATAAGTTTTACGTTTTGCTATATTATCAAATTCGAATTCTTTTATATAACTCGCCTTTTGAGAAGTAAGAACTGAATTACAAATAACTTCACCTGCTGATCCAATAAAACTAGGTATAATTTCATTTATTGGTTTACCTATACTATTTTCTTCTTTATTATATTTAGAGTATGAAGAATCTAGATATTTTTGATTTACTCTAAGTAATATTAAATCGGGTACGCTATAAATAGCAACACCTGATATGTTATCAATAAACATTTGTTCAATGAAAATTAGTTTGTCATTAAGTCTGGAATTTGTTTTTTCAACGAAAGTGTATAACTCACTATTTGTCTCAGAGATATGGGATATTGAGATATCCACTTCTAGTGCGTTAAGAAATTTTGTAAATATATATCCTGAGTTTTTATTGTTTGTTTTATCTTCTAAAGATTGTAAATCAAATTTCAACATGGTTCCTACTTCTTTAATTGATTTACCAACTAGTTCACTCCAAGTATACTCTGTGAAATTAAGGAATTCGTTATTAACATCGGTTATAATGTCAGTACACGAATACAGAAATGGTATCATTATTTTTTCACTATAAGTATGTGTCATAAACACCAACCGCCCCTTCGTTCTTAAATATATGGTATCACATTTTGTAAGAGAATACTATATTCTAGACAGTATTTATACGATTTATATAATTACATAGTATTTTAAAAAACATTATTGTCATAATATTACATTGAATACATAAATGTGATATAATTACAATTAATTAATATATTTTACATGATTTTATTTTACTACTATAAAATACATATTGAAGGAGGCTTTTTTAATGAAACTAGATAAAGCAGGAGGCAAATTCCTTGATGAGTTTAGAAAACTATTTGCCAATCGTCACATGTGGCTAACCATTGGTAGTGTATTATTGGTGATTGTTATAACTGGTACAGGAGGTTATTATATTTCACAAAACAAACTAAATAAGCAGGGTAGTCCTAAAAGTGTACAAGCAGTTCAAATTAAAGCACAGTTAGATAGTAAGGCGGTTGTAATAAAACAAAATCATAGTACCCAAAAAATAAGTGATGAAGAACTAGTAGTATATAACACGATGCATAAAATGATAAATACTAAAATTGTAGCAGAAGATGGAAAGATATGGGGAGAGGTAGAGATAACTCAAGATAAATGTAACCGATTAATTAATGACATTTCAAAAAGTGGATATCTCGACAAGGTAGAACTTTTACAGTTTCTTAATCGTTGGAAAAACAAAGACTTTAAAAATGGAGTAGGGGAACACAATTACTTGTGGGATGGACTTGATGGAACCCTAGGAAAAGCAAAATCTCTTAGACAATAATAAAAAAAGACACGATATATTTTAAAAATATATCACGTCTTTATTATTTTAGTCAATTAAGTGTTTTGATCTTAAAAAGTCTTCGGCAACTGTTTTAGATTGAGCACCATTATCTACCTTTAGTGTCATAGCTCGCATTTCATCATCAGTAATTTTACCATCTAAGACAGACAATACACCTTTTAATTCAGGGTATTTTTTCAATGTATCTGCGTTTATTAATGGAACTGCATAATATGGTGGGAAGAAAGCTTTATCATCTTTTAAAAGTTTTAAATCAAACTTTTTAAGTAACCCATCAGTGGTGAATGCATCTATTACTTGGGTTTCATTATTTTGAAGTGCTGTATATCTAAGTCCACCATCGATACCTTTTACACTTTTGAATTTTAGATTATATTTTTTCTGAAGCCCAAGATAACCATCTGGTCTATTAGCAAAATCCATAGTAACTCCAGCAGTTACTGTTGGACTTATTTTAGCTAAATCAGATATAGTTTCTAAGTTGTACTTTTTCGCAAAATCTTTTTTTACGGCCATTACGTAAGTATTGTTAAATCCTATTGGTTTTAGCATTTCTATACCATATTTTTTAGCTAGTGCTGCTTTTCCAGTATTGTAAACTTTTGTTGGATCGCTCATAGTAGGTTGTTTTAGCATATTTACAAGAACGGTACCAGTATACTCTACATATAAATCAACATCTTTTGATTTTAGGGCACTAAATACTACATTAGTTCCACCTAAATTCAATTTTCTTTCAACTTTGTATTTTGTTTTAGCTTCAATTAATGAGGAGACCATATCTCCGAGTATTATTTGTTCATTAAAGTTTTTAGATCCTACTACTATCTTGTTTTTATCACTAAAAAAACTTGTAGCTACTGTTGATAATATAACTAAAAGCACAAGGCCTGAAGCTATAAGTTTGAATTTTTTACTTCCAAATAAACCTTTGCGTTTAGAAGTTTTACTATGAGTAACTTTTATTCCCTCAGGAACTACGATGTCTTCTATCTTGCCTAGTACAAAATCTAATATAATAGCAAGTATACAAGCAGGGATAGCTCCAGCAAGAATCATGTTATTATCGACAGTTTGAACACCCGAGAAGACTAAGTATCCAAGGCCGCCAGCTCCTATGAAAGCAGCTATGGTCATTAGTCCAACAGCTGTAACTGAAGATATTCTAATACCTGACATGATAATTGGCATAGCTAGGGGGAAACGAACTTTTAGAAGCACTTGGGTATTAGTAAGTCCCATACCATCGGCAGCTTCAATAAGTGCAGGGCTGACATTTGTTAGTCCTGTAAATGTATTTTTTACAATTGGTAGAAGAGAATACATAACTACCATTATAATTGCAGGTTTACTTCCAATACCAAGTATTGGTATTAAAAATCCAAGCAATGCAAGACTAGGTATAGATTGTATTACATTTGTAACACCAATTACAGGAACCGAAAGTTTTCTATATCTAACTATAAGTATACCAAGTGGTATAGCAATTATTATAGCAATAACAATTGAGAATAAAGTTAGTTGAATATGTTGCAGGAATAAATCCATTATTTGAGTTTTTCTTTCTACTAAAAAATTAAAAAAAGAAGTTAAATTACTCATTAACATCTACCTCCATATCTATGAATTGATTACTTAATATAGATAAAAGGCTGCTCTTTGTAAGAAGGCCTGCTAGTTTATGGTTATCATCAACTACTGGAACAAAATTTATGTCTTTCTTTTTTATAACCTCTAATATATTTATTATTGAATCTTCTTGATTTACGGTTATA
>NZ_CALEVF010000269.1 GCF_937920395.1 uncultured Clostridium sp.
ATTGATGCTTGTGAAACACTTGCAAATGAAATTCGAGGAGTTGGTATGAAATATGCTTAGTTCTTCAATTATATTATTTGTAATAATTTTAGCTCTTGTCTTTGATTTTATAAATGGATTTCACGATACGGCTAATTCTATTGCTACAGTAATTGGGACTAAAGTACTTACTCCTATGCAAGCATTAGGAATGGCTGCAGTGCTGAATTTTGTCGGTGCTATGTTACATACAGAAGTTGCAAAAACTATTGGAACAGGAATAATAAATAAGGGTATAGCTACTCCACAAATTGTAGCTATAGCTTTAGTCGGTGCTATTATTTGGAACCTTATAACTTGGTATTTCGCTATTCCTAGTTCATCTTCCCATGCACTTATTGGTGGACTTTTAGGTGCATCTATAACTGCTCATAAACTAGATTTTTCTGTAGTTAATTGGAAAGGTTTTTTTGATAAAATAATAATTCCACTTATATCTTCTCCAATATTTGGACTTGTGTTTGGATTTTTATTTATGTTCATTCTTACTTGGTTATTTCATAAAGCAACTCATAAAAAAGTTAATGGTGTGTTTAAAAAATTACAAATTTGTTCTGCAGCTTTAATGGCATATAGCCATGGTTCTAATGATGCTCAAAAATCTATGGGTGTTATTACAATGGCTCTTATTGCTGGTGGATTTTTAAATGCAAATAACTTTGCCATACCCTTGTGGGTAAAAATTGCGTGTGCATTATCAATGGCATGTGGTACAATGATAGGTGGTTGGAAAATAATCAAAACAATGGGTGTTAATATGATAAAGCTAGAGCCAATTGATGGATTTGCAGCTGAAACTGCAGCTGCACTTACTATTCAAGCAGCAACTGCATTAGGTGCTCCTGTTAGTACAACTCATGTTATAACTAGTGCAATAATGGGTGTAGGTTCTTGTAAAAGGCTCTCTGCAGTTAGATGGAGCCTTGCGAGAACTATACTTGTTGCATGGGTTTTAACTATTCCATGCAGTGCCCTTATATCTTCATTAATTGCTCTTGCATTTTATAGATAATATAACATGTCTCAAATTAATAGTAGCTTTTATAATTAGACCTTTAAAAAAAATCCTCAATATCTTTTTATTGAGGATTTTTTTTATTTAATACTATTCAGTTTTTAAAATTTTTGCAAACTAAACAAATAATTGATTTGCTATTATTCTGCCATCTCCAAAGCTATTTCTATCATATTTGTAAAAGACTGTTGTCTTTCCTTAGATGTAGTTAACTCATGAGTTACTAAATTATCTGATACTGTTAATAAACAAGCTGCTTTCTTATTTAATACTTTTGCATTACTAAATAGAGCAAAAGATTCCATTTCTACACAAGTACAACCGTGCTTTTCATAAATCTCCTTATAACTATCAATATTTTTACTGTAAAATACATCAGAAGAATGAACTTTTTCTTTATGTAACAGAATTCCTAAATCATCTGCAATTTTTTCTAACTTTTCATTAAGCAAAGAAGATGAGTCAATAGTATCCTTATCATATCCACTCTGAACTTTTGCGTACGTAGATTCGCTCCAAGCCTCAGTACATAATATTACATCATACAATTTTAAATCAGTAGTGTACGCACCACAAGAACCAATACGTATAATATTTTCTACATCATAAAAATTAAATAACTCATACGAATAGATACCGATACTTGCCATACCCATACCACTAGCCATTACAGAAATTTTACGTCCCTTATATGTACCTGTATATCCAAACATGTTTCGTACAGTGTTAAATTTAATAACATTTTTTAAAAAAGATTCAGCAATAAATTTTGCACGTAATGGATCTCCTGGCATTAATACTGTATTTGCAATAATCCCCTTTTGTTTCACTTCAATATGTGGTGTAGGTATCATATTAAACCTCCTTATAATTGATTTACTACTTCTAAAGCAGTAAAAATAATAACTATTTACAATATAATTTAATTATACCAAATAAGATGATAAAAAGAAGTTATATAGTATATATATTTTTACTATTTCGAATTTATGTTAGTAAATATTTATTCATAATTGGTTTACATTTTTAAATTAGTTTACATAATTATAAGTATGTAAACTATATTTAATTATAGTTTAACTTGGCTTGATACTATTTTAAAATTTATTTTCATTAACAATATATGCTGATATTTATATTGTTAATGAAAACTTTTACATTTTTTTCTTTTAAATATCAAATCATATTCATATATGATATAATTACATGATATTTATATGGCCATTGAATAACATATTCTACTTATTAAATAGGTATGCTATAACAATAGATTGGAGATAAGATACTAATGCGTAAAGAAGAAAATAACACAAACTATATTCCAGGGGTAGTTTCAATTTTACCCAAAACAAATGAAGATTTATATTTTCTGTTTTGCAATAATAATTTACTTGTGAAACTAGATAATAATATAGCAATTATACCAACTATGAATGAATTAAAAAATTTAGAATTTGATAAAGTTCAATATCTCGGTTCTATAAACAGTAAGAATTGTTATTGTGGAGAAATAAATGAAGATTTTGTTATCCCAAATTTCATGATTTATATGAATCTTAAAGATTTAACCCACAAACTATCTGAAGACATATTTTGGATTAGTGGTCGAGCAATTCAAGTTGTAAATTGGAATAATGATCATGTATATTGTGGAAGATGTGGAACATTAACTCAAAATGTGGATGGAGAAAGGGCTAAAAAATGTCCAAAATGTACCCTTTCAAATTATCCTAGAATATCACCCGCCATAATTGTAGCCGTTGTGCGTGAAGGTAAACTACTTCTTGCTCATAACCTTCAATTTCCTAAGGACTTATATAGTGTAGTTTCTGGATTTGTAGAGGTTGGTGAAACTTTTGAGGAATGTGTTATTCGTGAGGTACAAGAAGAAACTGGAATTACTGTAAAGAACATTAAATATTTTGGTAATCAACCTTGGCCTTTCCCTAATTCTATAATGATTGGCTTTACTGCTGAATATGCAAGTGGAGAAATAAATGTGGATGGAGAGGAAATCAGCCATGCTAACTGGTATAGTCCAAATGAAATGCCTATAACTCCAGACAGTATAAGTATAGGTAAAAAATTAATTGATTGGTTTGTAAAAAATTATTAATTAATCAAGCCACGTGGTATAATTTCAATATAAAACAACAACGAAAAGAGGGTTAATGATGAATAAAAAAGAGCTTTCAGACATAAGAAAAGAATTTAAATTAGACAATGGTATGATAAAAATAGAAGAAATTTATAGTGTTTATCTAAAAAAAGATAATGTACAAATTGATTTTGAACCTGTTATTCATTCAGAGTTTGATTACTTCGATAGGATGGATGTTGATAAAAAAGAATTGTTTATTGGAAATTTTAAAAAGGTGCTCACGGGTGCAATTGATACTAAAATATTTGAATTAGATTTTCAAAATGTTGAAGATGACGATAATACTCAGAAATTTTTAACCAACGCTTTAAAATCAAAAACTAAAGATGAAATAGAGCTTCATATTAATAAAATCATTAATAAAATTACAGCTAACTATAGATATGAAACTGATATAGTGGTTACATTCATAAAAGCTGAGTACTATATAGGGTCAAGCCATAAGCATAATGATATTGATGAAAGTATCCATGATTCAATGAACGCTTTTGATTTTATTTTATCAAGTGTAAATAAAATAGATATTCCAAAAAGAACTCTAAAATTTGATTATACTGATAAAGAATTTAAAGCAAATTCAGTTTTAGATTCAGTTATTAATCTTAATTCTCCACTAGAGGGGTTTATGTTCCCTAGTCTTAGTAATGGTTATTCAGATTTCAATAAGTGTGTATATTATGCTTCAAAACCTAAGGAATTAAATACATATTTTATAGAAAATGTTCTAAACTGCGGGTTCAAATTTACTGCTGAAGATGAAAAAAATTGCTTTGGGGATATATTAAAATCTATAATTGGAGATAAAATAAAACCTGAACTTATGCAAGATATCTATGCTAATATATATGAATTAGCGCAGCAAGCAACCGACGGTGAAACCCCAATACTTGGAGTTACTGATGTAAAAAACATTCTTAATAATTGCGGTGCAGAGATCATCTCTGATGTGGAAACTGCATTTGAAGAAACTTGTGGTAGTAACTATAATTTTAAAACAAATAATATAGTACCCGAATTCAATTCTAAATCAATTAAAATCACTAGTGAAATAGCAAATATAACTTTAACTCCGAAGGATCTTAACTCTATTAAGCAGGTAAGAAACAAGGATGGTAGAAGATGCCTACTTATCGAAATTGAGGATGACATAGTTATAGAAGGTTTTAAATTAGAAACTGAAGAAATTTAACGACATTTCAAAATTGAAGATGAAGATTTAACAAATAAAAAAACAAGTCTTAGATTTAAGACTTGTTTTTTTATTTATATTACATATCTCTAGGGTCTATATCATTAATTTTATTTTTATTACCCCTAATGTACCATGTAGTTTCCTGTTTTTCTACACTATACACTTTTCCTATTATTTTTGCTTTAGACATAACTCCTGAAAGTGAACCAACAAATGAAGGTGTATTCAATTGTACCTTCTTAATCTTTTTACCAGTATCTATGTCTTTAACTGTAGGTTCATCAGGAATACACTCGT
Organism: uncultured Clostridium sp.; assembly: GCF_937920395.1. GTDB lineage: Bacteria > Bacillota > Clostridia > Clostridiales > Clostridiaceae > Clostridium_AD. The sequence goes on from NZ_CALEVF010000269.1 coordinate 4,705, forward strand.
GTATCTCCTTACTAGTTTTTGCTGTCTCCTTACTAATAGCACCTAAGTCTTCTAATGTCTTGTAAATTGTTTCCATCATTTTTTTTCTTTTTTCCATACCTATAATAGGACTTTCAACCTGTATGTATTCTTCTGATTTCTTCATAATAATCGTTCCTTCCTTTAACTAACAGTAATTTAGTAAATATACTCATATACATTATATCATGATTTTAGTCATTTTAAAAACAATCAATAAAATATAAGAAAAATGTCCTGATATTCCCAAAGTGTTATTTCATTTCAATTAGATTATTCCAGTATTTCTTAGGCATATTCTGCATTTGTAATCTATTATTCTTTCTTTCTTTTATTGAAACACTTTTATGAAAGATCTTCCATAAGTTTTGATAAAACAATTCCTCTTCTTCATAACTTTCTAGTTTCTTAAATTTAAATTCCCTAATCATCCATTCATTATTCTCATAGGCTATAGCAAATTTTCTTTTAACATCATGAATTATCCACTTTTCATTTGCAAGTCTTTCCTTGAAATGATTTGCAATTAGCTCTGACACATTATATGTTGGTTCTATTGCTGCATATAATATGCCATTAAAATCTTGAAATCTAACTAATCCCAAAAACTTGTGGGCTTCAGCACCTACTTTTCTAGAATATTTTTGTATCTCATTTACAAATTCATTTACCATATAATCATTAACTGTACTACCTATCTTGAATCCTAATTGTATATATTTGAGCAATTTTAATTCTATACCTTGAACCTCAGATAAAAAGGATTGATATACATGAATTAATGTTTCTGTTGATATTTTCTGAACTATAGCTTTTGATACCTTATTGGATTTAACTGGATCACTTATTATGATATTATCATCAAATAATAAATTGAATGTATACCTGTCATCTCTCTCTATACAATCAGGCATTTTATTATAATAACAATTATATATAACAGATAAGAATCCATCAAAGGTGGAATCATAAATATATCTAAGCAAATAAATCACTCCTTAGATTAAACAAGCTTATTTGCTGTGGCCTATCAAAACTTTCATGATCTAATAGATGACTTTTAAGAGCCAACCTCTCCATACTCTTGTCACCATAAAATTTTCCACTACAAGTTATAAAAAACCTAGCTCTTTTAAGTACTACTCCTAGTTTTTTTAAGTTATCGTATGAAAGATTACAAAGCCTTCTTGCTCTTACGATTCTAAATGCAGATTTTACTCCTATTCCAGGCACTCTAAGAAGGGTCTCATATGCAGCATTATTCACCTCTACTGGAAATTTATCTAAATTATTTAATGCCCAAAATGCTTTAGGATCTAAATCCGTATCAAAGTTAGGGTTTATGTCATCTAATAATTCACTTGCTTTAAATCCATAGTGTCTTAAAAGCCAATCTGCCTGATACATTCTATGTTCTTTAAGCAGTGGCGGTGTTGTTTGAATTGCTGGCAGATTTACATTCTGCATCACTGGTACATAAGCAGAGTAATACACTCTTTTAAGTCCAAAGGTCTTATATAGACCCTCTGTAAGGCTAATGATGCTTAAATCGCTTTCATTAGTTGCTCCGACCATTATCTGTGTACTCTGACCACCCGGTGTAAATTTAGGTGCCTTAAACCCTCTCTTCTTATATTCAGTTGACTCCATTATACTATGTTTAATAAGGGCCATAGGTTTTAAAATGTCCGCTTTGTTCTTTTGCGGTGCTAGAAGCTTTAAGCTTTTCTCTGAAGGAAGTTCAATATTTACACTCATCCTATCAGCATATAGTCCAGCCTCATAAATAAGTTTTGGATCAGCTCCAGGAATAGCTTTTACATGAATATATCCATTGAATTTATGGACTAATCGTAATTCTTTTATTATTTTAACTAAATTCTCCATAGTGAAATCCGGACTTCTTTCTACACCAGAACTAAGAAATAATCCTTCTATATAATTTCGTCTATAAAAATTTACAGTTAAATCTACTATCTCTTTAGGTGTAAAGCTTGTCCTTTCTAATTCGTTACTAGAACGATTAATACAGTATTTACAATCATATATACATTTATTACTGTACAAAATTTTAAGCAGTGAAATACATCTACCATCCTGTGTCCACGAATGACAAATTCCAGATGATGCTGCATTCCCAATTCCATCCTTTGTATTCTTTCTATTAGAACCACTTGAAGAACAAGAAGCGTCATACTTTGCTGAATTCGATAATATCTCAAGTTTTCTCATTACGTCCATCATATCACCTCGCAAACGTTTGTTCTTATTTTATCATGTTTTATTCTAAATTAAAAGAGTTATTTATTGGTTTTTTTACTTTAATATGTATTATAATATTTTTATTAAATACAATCCATCATCTAAAATACTTTGTTCACAACTAAACTTAACCCCCACGTCAATTAATTCAAAACAAACATCTCTAGTACTATTTATATCAAATAAACATTTACCTTTCTCATCTAATGCTTTTATTGCATCTTTATGAATTCCTTCTCTAATTAAACTCTCTTTAACATCTTTATTTAACACTTTTAAACCTCCGATTAAATTATACTTCTTACATAGCAACAAATTATTAATGTATTTACCTTATTGTACACTAAATTCATAGTATATATATTACGTATTATAAGTTTTCTTAACTCTACTAAATATTAAAAGCCTGCAACCATTTCGGTTACAGGCTTTTGATGGTATGGTGATAAAATTTAACTAACCTCTTATATGATACTCAGCCCATTACCATCAAAAATGATACATTGTACTACAGTTTATAAAATAATACATATTAAACTACCATTACCTTCATTTATAATCCTTTGTAGGGTCTTTTGAATTTTCACTTGAACATCATCAGGCATTTTAAATAATTTATTTTGTAGACCCTCTTTAACTAATACTTCTAAAGACTTACCAAACATATTACTCTGCCAAATTTGTGATTTATCATTCTGAAATTGATCTAAAATGGATTTATAGAAATCTTCACTTTGTTTCTCAGTACCCATAATAGGGGATATTTCTGTTTGTATATCAGCCTTAATAAAATGAAGCGATGGTGCCGATGCCTTCAATTTAACTCCATATCTACCACCGTGTTGAACAATTTCCGGTTCTTCTAATGTCATTTCCGAAAGCTGTGGTGCTACTAATCCATAGCCTTTTTCACGAACATCTTTTAATGCACCTGCAATTTTATCATATTCAACTTTTGCTTTTGAGAATTCTCCCATTAGTTTTAATAAATCATTTTCACCTTTGATTTCACAATTACAGGTCTCACCAAGTATTTTATAAAATAATTCATGTTCAGGAATTATTTTGACTCTAGCTGTACCTTCTCCCATGTTTACTTCATCAAGATTTGCCGATTCCAAAAAATCAACTTCCTTAAAACTTAGTAAAGATTTGGTTATATCACGAACTTTAAAAATATCCTTGCACATATCTTGTAAAACTTTCATAAAATTAACTTTAACCCAATGTTTAGAACTTAGATTTTCTATCCATTCTGGCATATCTATGTTAATTTCCTTAACTGGGAATTCTTTAAGAACCCTTTGAAATATATTAGATATATCATTCTCATTCATGTTTATAACATCCATAACTTGAACTGGCACATCATATTTTTCTTCTAGTTCTCTTCCTAACGCTATTGTTTCAGGTGAAGTTGCGTTACTAGAGTTTAAAACCATTATGAAAGGTTTATTAATTGATTTAAGCTCATCTACCACTCTTGCTTCAGCTTCTAAGTATTCGTTTCTTTCAATTCCAGTAATAGAACCATCAGTTGTTATTAAAAGTCCAATAGTTGAATGTTCATTAATTACTTTTTTTGTTCCAATTTCTGCTGCTTCTTCAAATGGAATTTCATGATCATACCAAGGGGTATTAACCATTTTAGATACTTCACCTTCTGCGTATCCAAGAGCTCCTTTAACAATATAACCAACACAATCAACCATTCTAACTTTAAACTTTGTACCACCATCAAATTCAATCTCTACTGCCTCATTTGGAACAAATTTAGGTTCAGTAGTATGAATTGATTTTCCTGAACCACTTTGAGGAAGTTCGTCTTTTGCTCTTTCTTTTTTATGTGGATTGTCTATGTTAGGAATTACCATAAGCTCCATAAATCTTTTTATAAATGTGGATTTCCCAGTTCGCACAGGTCCCACTACACCTACATAAATATCTCCTTGTGTTCTTTCCGCTATATCTTTATATATATCAAAATTATCCAATATATACCTCCCACTACTTATTATTATCAATATAAATATACTTTAGATTTCATTAAATTATTACTAATGATTAAAAAAAATATAAAAAAATCCAATTTTTATTAATTTCTTAATAAAAATTGGATTTTTTTTGTTTTTTAGTGAATTGCCTTTAATAACTTAATACAATTAAAACTCACTTTTTTTATTTCTTGACATTAATTCATATACTCCATATTTAGGATCTTTACCTTCAAATAGTACTTTGTATAATACATCTGTTATAGGCATAGAAACTTTTTCTTTTTCTTTAAGTTCATAAAAAGCTCTTATAGCCTTTATACCCTCAACTACCATACCTATATCATTGCAAGCCTTCTCCATTGGAACACCTTTCCCAATTAGAATTCCAGCTTTTCTATTTCTACTATGCATACTTGTACAAGTTACTATAAGGTCACCCATACCTGTTAATCCATAAAATGTTTCTATTCTGCCACCAAGCCTAGTACCTATTCTTATAATTTCATTCATGCCCCTTGTCATAAGTGCAGCTTTAGCATTATCTCCATAACCTATACCATCAGATATTCCTGCAGCTAACGCAATAATGTTTTTAACTGCTCCACCAATTTCTACTCCTATAATGTCTTCATTGGTATAGACTCTAAATTTACTAGTCATAAAAATATCTTGAACAATCATTGCACATTCCATCTGTTTAGATGTGACTACTACTGTTGTAGGTATATCTAAAGCAACCTCTTCCGCATGGCTAGGACCTGAAAGTATAACAATTGGGTTACCTAGAATTTCTTCTTCTATAACCTCTGAAATTCTTTTTAATGAACCCTCTTCGATTCCTTTTGCAATACTAACTATAATTTGATTCGGTTTTAAATATGGCCTTATCATCTTACTTATAGTTCTTATAACATGTGATGGAACTGATAACACAATTATATCGACATCATTTATAACCTTCTCTATATCAATAGATGCTGTTACTTTTGATGGTACTATAATACTTGGTAAATATTTAATGTTTTCTCTCTTTATATTTATATCATTAATAACACTGATTTTTCTATCCCAGATGTTAACACTAGTCCCTTTTTTCGCAAGCATTATGGATAATGCAGTACCAAAACTACCTCCGCCTACAAAAGCAACCTTAGACATTTTATTCCTTCCTTTCTCTAAATATAAGCTTTATACCTGTTCCACTAAACTCAAAACTGTTTCTCAATTGGTTTTCTAAATATCTTTGATAAGAAAAATGTAATAAGTTAGCATTATTTACAAAGAACACAAATGTTGGTGGTTTAGAATCTACCTGAGTAACATAAAATATTTTCAATCTTTTATTTGCTACTGTTGGAGGCTCGTTCATAAGCACAGCTTTGTTTATAACCTCATTTAATATACCTGTACCAATTCTTTTTGAATAATTATCATAGCACTCTTTTATAGATGATAATACCTTATGTACTCTTTGACCTGTTTTGGCAGATATAAATAAATATGGTGCATATGCCATAAAGTTTAAGCCCGCTTGGATTCTCTGTTTAAACTCAAGCATAGTTTTAGTATCTTTCTCTATTAAATCCCATTTATTCACTATAACTAGAATTGCTTTTTTCATTTCATGAGCATACCCTATAATTTTCTCATCTTGATCACTTAATTCTTCAGTAGCAGTTATCATAAGTATAACCACATCAGCTCTCTCAACAGCAGCGAGTGACCTAATAACACTATATCTTTCAATGCCATCTTCTACTTTACTTTTTCTTCTTATTCCTGCAGTATCTATAAGAACAAACTTTCCTTCTTCAGTTTCTAATTTACTATCTATAGCATCTCTAGTAGTACCTGCTATATCAGTTACTATATTTCTTTCTTCTCCAAGCATTCTATTTATAAGTGATGATTTACCAACATTTGGTTTACCTACCACTGCAACTTGAATATATTCTGCATCTTCTGTATTTGAATAAACACTATCAAAATGCACTACTACTTCATCTAACATATCTCCAAGGCCTAACCCTTGAGTTGCTGAAATGGCTACTGGTGTGCCTATTCCCAAATTATAAAATTCAAAAGCATTTGCTTCAAGTTCTAAATGATCTATTTTATTTACTACAAGTACTATTGGCTTTTTGCTTTTTCTTAACATTTGTGCAACTTCATAATCTGAACCTGTAAGTCCTTGTTTACCATCTACTATAAAAATTATAACATCTGCTGTTTCTATAGCTATTTGTGCCTGTCTTCTCATTTGAGCTAAAATGATGTCTTGACTTTCAACTTCTATACCACCAGTGTCAATTATTGTAAAATTATGTCTTAACCAATCTGCATCCGCATACACTCTATCTCTTGTTACGCCTGGTGTATCTTCAACTATTGATATTCTCTTACCTGCTAATTTATTAAATAATGTAGATTT
>NZ_CALEVF010000270.1 GCF_937920395.1 uncultured Clostridium sp.
TCCTGTGTGTTTTAGTTGTGACGATTAAAGCATAACACAGAATTAATCCACTATGTATTTTTTATTGGTTCAACTTCATTTTACAACAAGTCAATATTATTTTTATCATATTAGTAAATACTATTCTGGAATAATTATTACTGATACATGAGTATTTCTAACAACCTTACTTGTAACAGATCCAACCACTTTATATAAACCTTTTTTACTATATTTTGTCATAACCTTCTATTTAGTTGGTCATTTATATTCAAGTGAATTTAAGGAATATAAGAAAAAAACATCAGAGGCTGATTGTTATGAAATAAGTCAATTATTGATTTCACCAACCATTTGTAGAATATTACGTATAACACCTAGTAAAAAAATGATTAAGCAAAAGTTTATATGAGTTGAAGGAGTAAGGAATTGATTGAATTAAATCATAAATATATGCCTTTATTAAATCATCTCCTGGGTCGCTGCAATATTAACTCCTCAGAATGCTTGTTATTTAATTATAATAAAATATGTATAAATTAAAATAAATATGAATAGCATTATTGCAATACTCTGATGCATTGCAAACAGTAATATTTCTTTCTCTAATATAAGTTAAGATTATATAAAACAGGTCTGCACTTTATAATATTTATTTCATATAATAACATTAGTTAGTAATTTAAAGGAGATATTCAATGTATTATTATCCATACAATGACATGATAGATTATTCCTATAGGTCTATGCAAATGAATTCTTGTATTAGAATATTCCATGCATCACCTAATTCACCAGATGTTGATGTTTATGCCAACGGAAATATGATTGTAAAGAATCTTGCATATACAGAGTTATCACAATATATTCCTGTTCCTCCTGGCAACTACAATATTAAAGTTTATCCTTCGGGTCAAATAACAACCCCTGTTATAAATACAAATATAATGATTCCTCCAAATACTATATTTAATGTAGCCGCTATAGGAATTCTTCCCAATATTAGTTTGTATCCTATTCCTGAACCAATCACTGCTCAGGATTCTGGCAAAGCTTGTGTAAGATTTATTCATCTATCTCCAAATGCACCAGCAGTTGATATAAAATTAGCTGATGGCACAAGAGTATTCAATAATGTAGCCTATAAAAATATTACAAATTATTCTTGCATTCCCGCAGGAACATATACATTCACTGTGAGTCCTTCTGGTAGTAACAATGTAGTATTAACTGTTCCCAATGTTAAAGTAAATGCAAATAATTATTATACTATCTATGCGGTTGGCCTAGTTGGAAAGGATCCAGCTTTAGAAGCTATTCTAGTACCAGAACCAAGATAATATATTAAAGCGAAGGAACCAATTAATATTGCCTTCGCTTTTTTTCATTATCTATGGATTTTATATGTTATATCATTTATTACTATGTATAATCAAATATATACCGTCTTCTCTTATATCTCTTGTTTATCAATTAGTTGGATATAAATGTTCTAAGAGTTAGCGAATATTAATAGTATATAATTACGAATTTAAAATAATATTTATCAATGAATACTTAGCTAGAAAGCAACCAAGACAGATCTTCGAAGAAAATGGTTTTGATATAAATATAACAAAAAGGGTCGATTTATCATAAGATAGGTGGAAAGTTGTACTTAAACGTGTCTATATTTACATGTTTATAGCTACATATTACTTTTATATTTTAAGGAGGAAACAACATGACAAAAAGAAAGAATTTAAAGACTTACAAGATTTTTTAGGAACTCATTTTATATATACTTATGATAATGGCTGGGAATATGAATGGTATGCAAAAAATGACCATACAGTTGACTATCGTATACATGGCGTTATCTATCCTTCCAATTTTTTTTTTGCCTTAGCTAAAAACGCTTTACTTTCTTCTTCTAAATAATCAAATTCAGGTGGAACCACCATGCCATTAGTTATAACTATTTCCATTACATTCATTAGTGTAATAGAAATAACCTCTTCACCTAAAAAATCTTTTAACCACTTAAGAGAGTGCATGCTTCTTTCAGTACCATCTAATGGTACTAAAGCTTTTATTTTTTTCATATAAAAAATATCCTTTCATAATTATATTTTTAATTATTTTCCGAGTTAACATTCATAGCAATGGAAGCTTTCTTTTCCCCATTTTTATTTGTTAAAACTAAAGACAAAATTAAGGCTATAACAAGAATACAAGTTTCAATTATAAAAACATGCTGCACCCCATATACCAAACTAAAAGATTGGTATTTTGTAGCAGATGGATTACCCACAGTAAATAAGTACTTTTTTTGATATGAAGTCATAATAGCAACAAATAAGGAAGTTCCAAATGCTCCTACTATTTGCTGTAAAGTATTCGTTATTGCGGTTCCATGAGGGTAATATTTTGGGGATAATTGATTCAAAGTATTAGTTTGTACCGGTGTATTTATAAGCCCAACAGCTATTAGCGATAAACAATGCAAAGCAATAATAATAGGAATAATTATTGTCATAGTGTAGCTTTGAAAGCTCTGTTACATTTTCAATATACTTATAACCTAATATTAAAGCTATAATTGAGAAAGGTAGTATTATAAAGAATAACCATCTCCAATTAAGTGATTGAATAATTAAACCAGAACTAGTTGGCCCCAAAACAGGAGCACAAAACATTACAATATTAAATATTCCCAGTGCTTTTCCACGTTTCTCCACATATTGCTTTATGTAATTGCAATAAAAAAGTTGATTTTTTATTGTTGAAAAATAAAATAAAGAAGTATATAATTACTTGTTGTCCCAACTATTTATATAACAAGTCTATTTCCTGGAGATAAAAGAATATGTTTAACTCTTATGATCAAGATATTGGAATATTATCCAACAAAATTAATAAGAAACTAATACATTATCTTAATAGCAAACTTGAAAAATTTAATATCACAACTGAGCAGTGGTTAGTATTAATTCGCTTATCTAAACAAAACAAAATAAGTCAAAAAAATTTAGCCGAGGTTTCGAGTAAAGACCAGTCTACTTTAACTAGAATAATTGATATACTTGAGCGAAAAAACTTTATTAATTTGAGGTGAATTATATGGAAGATGAAATAATAATTAGGGCTATGGAAGTATCAGATTTGCAGCACGTCCTTGCATTAAGGAACATAGATCCTACTTCTGTAATTTCAAAAGAATTTTATAAAAAAGAAGTTTTAATGAACTACTTAAAAAGGAATCCTAAAGTTAGTTCAGTGGCATGCACAGTGGAAGGAAAAATAATTGGTTTTCTATTATGTGGACATGATGGAATACGAGGCTTTATTTACCATATTGCTGTTTATGATAAATATGAAATCAGAAGAATAAGCAAAATAATGGTAGATCGTTCATTGTCCGAATTAAAAAAAGTTGGAATTAATACAGGTTTTATATTTACCCAAAGTAGCACTTTTGATTTGGAAGAATTTTGGGACTCAATTGGATGGACAGTAATTCCAGATAAAACATCTAAAGCAAACATATAAGACTGAAAATGTAACTTAGACATTGATTAGACTCCATGTCTAATCAATGTCTAAGTTATTTGTGAGAAAGCTTTTCTATTATATTTTCATATACACTAAATGGAATATAAAAACCATTCTCACCTGTGCCTAAACTCACCTCTGGCCTATTAGCCCCATGGAAATCTGTTCCACCAGATGGTATTAAATGATATTTATTGATTAAGTAGTCTAAATACTCAATATCAGTTTTACTATAAGAAGGATAATATCTTTCAATCCCATTAAGTCGTAGACTTATTAATTTTTTTATATTCTCTTCAATTTGAAATTTATTAAATCCCTTAAATCCTATCCTTTTGTTATAATGAGCTAGAAAAGACAACCCACCTGATACCCTTATAATTTCTATGGCATCCTCAGCTTTTAATAATTCATCTCTTTCGTATGCAATAGGATCCAAGTATTGGTCCCAAATATATTGTGAATCATTACTTATACCATTTGAAATAAAGTATCTATGTATGTCATATCTATCTAAATATTTATGCAAAGAATTTTTTTTAAGAACTCCTATATCTATAAAAATTCCTTTTTTCTCTAATACTTTAAGTATACCTTTTACGCCCTCCTCCCTTGCTTTTTTCATTTTAGTATAAACTTCTAAAAACCGCTTATTCCTAGTATCAATTCCTAGTCCTAGAATATGCAATATCCGTCCATCTTCATATAATGAACTTATTTCTATACCATTTAAAAATGCCACATTTAGTTTTATTGATTCAATTTCTGCTTCATGTAATCCATCAATATTATCATGATCTGTAAGTGCTATAGCTTTAACACCTGTTTTATATGCAAGTCTTATTAATTCTTTAGGGCTACATGTTCCATCAGACATATTTGAATGCACATGTAAATCTACTTTATATTTCATTAAATCCTCTCCTATCCAATAATAGGTAGTGTAAATTTTTTCACACTACTTGTTTGGTTTTTTCTTTATATATCAACGG
>NZ_CALEVF010000271.1 GCF_937920395.1 uncultured Clostridium sp.
GACCCTGATTCATTTATCATTTCTTGCAATTGTTCTTTTTTATTTTCATTTTGATTTTTAAAACCTGTATCAATATTTTCATTTGAAGTAGGTTTAGTAATTGGGGCTGAATTTATTTCGACATGCTTTTCTGATTTATCTATAACATTCTCTTCAACTGTAGAAGAGATTTTAGGACTTATCTTTTCTCTTAAAATCACTCCATCCTTTTGCATAGAAACTTGTGATGTCTTGTTTATCTCTCCAATTAGTTCACTTTTCTTAAGTTTAGAAATGTTTTTAATACCAAGCTCTTTACAACGCTGTTTTAGCTCGACTACCGTGATATTTTCGAAATCTTTATTTATCAAAATCTGCACCTCCGAAGGGTATTTCATATGTAATATCTATTTTATAAATATCATGGGAATTTGGAACGAGTATATTATCCAATGAATTTTTTTGAAATGATATATTGTGTTAATTATATCCTATTTCATAATTTTAATCCACTTTATTCAATATTCTGCGTTTTGATAAAATTATTACAAAAATATCCTATCGGGTGGACTTTTTTTCATTTGTCCACTCTATAGGATGTGATTTACATATTATTTATCGTTTTCTATTGCTGCTTTAATAAATTGACTAAATAGTACATGTGGATTATTTGGTCTAGATTTAAGTTCTGGATGAAACTGAACTCCAACAAACCAAGGATGATCTTTTATTTCAACTATTTCTACTAATTTTTCATCTGGGCTTGTTCCTGTAAGTGAAAGTCCTGCATCAACTATTGTTTTTCTATATTCATTATTAAATTCATATCTATGTCTATGTCTTTCATATATTACTTCATCTGCATAGGCTTCATGAGCGTTAGAATCTTTTGCTAATTTACATGCATATAATCCAAGTCTCATAGTACCACCTTTTTCATCTAAGTCCTTTTGATCTGGCATTAAATCTATTACAGGATACTTAGTTTTGGGATCAATTTCAGAACTATTAGCTCCGCTTAATCCCGCTACATTTCTTGCATATTCTATAACAGCACACTGCATACCAAGACATATTCCGAAAAATGGCACTTTATTTTCTCTTGCATATTTTGTTGCCTCAATTTTGCCTTCTATTCCTCTATCACCAAATCCACCAGGAACTAATATCCCGTGAACATCTCCTAATATTTCACTTGCATTCTCTTTAGTCACATCACAAGCATTTACCCATTTAATTTCTACATTACAATCATTAGAAAGGCCTCCGTGACTAAGTGCCTCAACAACAGAAATATATGCATCATGAAGTTCAACATATTTTCCGACTAGTGCTATTTTAACATTTCCAGATAAATTCTTTAATCTATCAACCATATCTATCCATGCAGTATTATCTATTTCATGACAATCTAATTTTAATTTTTTACATACTAAAGTGTCTAACCCTTCATTATGAAGCATAAGTGGTACTTCATATAAATTTTCAGCATCTAAATTTTGAATTACAGAGTCTGCTTCTAAATTACAAAACATTGCAATTTTAGCCTTCATATCTTCAGATATTTCCTTTTCAGATCTACATACTATGATGTCTGGTTGAATACCTATACTTCTTAGTTCTTTTACAGAATGTTGAGTAGGTTTTGTTTTAAGTTCTCCAGCTTTCCTTAAATATGGTACTAACGTAACATGAATAAAACAAACATTCTCTTTTCCTACTTCATATTGTGCCTGTCTTATAGCTTCTAAAAAAGGTAAAGATTCAATATCTCCAATAGTTCCACCAATCTCTGTTATAACAACATCTACATCTTTTTCTTTAGCTACTCTATAGACTCTTTCTTTTATCTCATTAGTTATATGTGGTATTACTTGTACTGTACCGCCTAAGAAGTCGCCTCTTCTCTCTTTTGATATAACTGACCAATATACTTTTCCTGTAGTAACATTACTACTCTTGCTTAAATTTTCATCAATAAATCTCTCATAATGTCCTAGATCCAAGTCTGTTTCTGCACCATCATCCGTAACAAAAACTTCTCCATGCTGATATGGACTCATTGTCCCTGGATCTACATTTAAGTATGGATCAAATTTTTGAATAGAAATCTTAAGACCTCTATTTTTTAAAAGCCTACCTAGTGAAGCTGCTGTTATTCCTTTACCTAAAGATGACACAACTCCACCTGTAACAAATATGTACTTAGTACTACTCATAATTACTCCTCCTATGTTTTATAACCTTTTATAAATTATCATTTATTTTTCAAATACTACTGATGCATTTCTATAAAAAACTTTTGAAAGTTTATATTAATTATTTTTAAAATAGCTTGACAAATGTCGTTTACAATTTTATAATAGAAATTACCCTATAAATATAATGGTATAGGTTTTTTTAAAAACAATATTAATATCTTATCACATTTTTTTATCATTCACCAGTCTTTTTTTTGTTTTTTTGTTCTTTTTGCTTTTAATTTAATTTTTAGAGCTTAAAATTGATATATATGAAGTTTTTTCACTTTATAATTGCTCTTATACTTACTAATTTCATTAAATACATATCTTTAGATTCCTAATATATTCTCTATTTCAAAATACATTTCTCTAAATTCCTTGTTAATGAAAAATCGTTCCTCTGCTTTTTTTAATCCATAGTTAACAGCTCTTTTGTTAGAAATCAAAAAATTCTTATAAGCAATTTCAGCATCATCACATTTATGCTTTTGTAACAGTAAGAATAATATATACTTACATTCTCTATCTTTTAATATCTTTAATGATTCATGTCTTTTTATACCTTTCACATAACAGATAGCTTCTATTATATTTTCATAATCAATATTTTTCAACATTAAATCACTCCTAAGTCTTTTTGAATTACTGCGTCAATTAAATTATTGACACTTATCTATAAAAACTATCCATAATATGAAATTTATAAATCAAAGGCTATATTCTAATATAGAATATAGCCTTAATTTTTATTGTGCTTTAATCTTAATTTCCAAAATTGTACTCAAAACTTGTTGATTTCCTATTATCATATCATAATCTATAAATACATCTCCACCACCGTTATCTACATTCATTTTTAGTTCTCTTGTATCAACAGTAAGATCTAATGCTCCATGAGGTGTATTATATAAAGTTAAATCTCTAGCATACTTTTTAAAGTTCATTTCAGTATTAGTAGTTCCAGTCCTTATAAGTGTGAATTTCTCTTCATCAATTTTAAATGTGGTAGTAGTTCCTTTCATTCCTGAAATCTCTGTTTCCTCATATACTGCATAATAACAATTGTCCTCTTTATAAAACTTGCCTGGCGTTACTACCTCAATTTCATCACCATCTTCTTCACTATCGGACTGTCTGCTAACTACTGAAATTACCGCGTTCTTCTCCATAAACTTACCCCTCACTAATTTATAATATAATTATTTATTTGTTCCTGCGTTGCAGGCATAACATCTATATATTTATCTAGACTCAGATCATCTTTTCCATAACTAATAGATACATTTTTATCGTCTCGCCCTTTGCAATATCTTCCTGTTATTCTTGCTGCAAATTCAATATCTTCATCTGTAGCAATCCCGATTATCGCAACTATAGAACCATTATAATCCTTGGCCAAAAACATCAAGTCCTCTTTTGTTAAAAGTTGTTCTAAAAGATCTCCTTCTTTCTCCGTTCTTGTAGATATGATCTTTGAATCTTTAGATAACCTAAACTGCCTTCCTATCTTTAATAATTCCAAATCTATTTTTGTTGGGTTTTCTTTATGTTCTAAAAGATCCTTAAGCCTTATAGAATAGTTAGGTTCAGTAAGTTTACAACCACCTGCAGGTGATGGATAATCTAAAATACCCCACCTACTCGCAAGTTCCATTTGAACCTTTCTATTTCTTCCTTTTATATCCATAAGTGTTTCTCTATCGATTAACCCATCTATCTCCATTTCAGTTGGATTAAGATTTTTAGCACATAATGGTCTTAATATTTTATTCCCAATTCCAGATTCATTTTTTACTATGTCTAAAGATGATCTATTCTGAGACATAGGTCTCTGATTTAAGACTTCTCCTGTAATAATAAAATCAGCATGGTACTTCTCGAGTAATTCTCCGCAATATCTCATCATCATAGCATGACAATCTATACAAGGATTCATATTTTTACCATAACCATGTTTTGGATTTTTCATCATTTCAAAATGTGCATCTGAAAAATCTATAACTTCTAAAGGTATATCTATTTGCTTAACCATTTTCAATGCATTTTTTTCTCCGAAAAAATTTGATTTAAAACATATACCAATAACTTCTATTCCTTGATCTTTTACAAGTTTTGCTGCGAGAGTACTATCAAGACCTCCAGAAATCATAGCTAAAGCTGTTGTCATAAGTATTTCGCCTCTCTTCGATTATATTACTTCAATATATTTCACTAGTTATTATTTATTGTTTCTATTAATTGCTAGTTCAATAAGATCATCAATAAGTTCCACATAAGGTTTACCTGTAGCTTGCCACATTTTAGGATACATACTTATTTTAGTAAACCCTGGTATAGTATTAACTTCATTTAAATAAACATCTTCCGTCTCTTTGTCTACAAGAAAATCCACTCTTGCCATTCCAGCACAATCTAGTATTTTATAGATTTTTATAGCTTCTTCTTTAATACTCTGTAATTTTTTTTCTCCTAATGCTGCAGGTATCAAAAGTTTAGATTCCTCATTTTTATATTTAGCTTCATAATCATAAAACTCTTTTG
>NZ_CALEVF010000272.1 GCF_937920395.1 uncultured Clostridium sp.
CTATATAAAAATGCAGCTGATGCTCCCATTGATATTAACGAATCCATATTAGGACTCAACCTCACTAAAGACTTAAATCCCACTATAAAATATCTTCTACCGGTAATCATTATGGGCAGAACGAGTATTAATTCTAACGTTGCGAACTCTCTTAGATGCATCATAGGATCTATAACACTCGGTAACATAATATTTAATTTTCCAGTAATCATTGGCACCATTGCAACTAAAAGTAGTGGCACACCAAATATTGCAGATATTAAAAATCTATTCCATAAAGCCTTTATATCTTTTTCCTTCTTTTCTTTATCAAGATCTATATTACTTTCCTCTTCGAGTGCCTTGTAACCACCTTTTGCTATTGCCTTTTTTATATCATTTGTTTTAACTAATGATGGCTCAAAAGAAATAGTTAATTTTTCTGTGGCATAATTAACATTTGACTCTATTACTCCATTAAGTTTTCTAGTTATTCTTTCTATGTTCTTTGCACAAGATGCACAGGACATTCCTTCTAGCTTTAGAGTTTTATTAGTTGTTTGAACCAATAATTTATATCCGGCCTTCTGAACTGCATTTTGTATATCAGATAATTTTATCAATGAATTATCATAAATTATCTTTAATTTTTCTGTGGCAACATTTACAGTAGCTTCTTGAACACCAGGTAATTTTTTTGTAACTCTTTCAATTGCTTTTGCACATGCCGCACAGGTCATGCCTTCAATGTTAAGTATCTTATTTTCCATACTAAAACCCTCCTTATATTATTTGTTACCGATTAATTTAGAAAGTAACTCCATTATTTCATCGACTTTTTCTTCGCCTGTATTATTAACAAATGCGTCTTTTACACAATGATTCAAATGTTGTTTCAATATATGCATATTTGCTTTTTTTAGTAATGACTGCGCAGCTATTATTTGATTAGATACATCTATACAATATCGACCATCATCCATCATTTTTATTATTCCTTCAATTTGACCTTTAGATGTCCTAAGTAATTGAATTGCTTGCACTTTATCCTGATTCAACTAAATCTCCCCCTTTTTATATATCTAAAAGTGAAATGGTTTAACCTATTACCCTTCCCTATAGGGGGGGAGGGTATTCCACAAAATATAATGAATTAATAATATATTTTCTTTAATCATATTATATCAATTCATTATGTAGATTTTATGAAGAAAAGCTACATAATGAATTGTTTTATAAATTTACCCCTGAACTGTATAAAAAATTATAAGTGAAAAGGTTATAAGTAGTATTAATATTATTGTTTTTAAATACTTAGGTGTCTTAACACCTTTATATTGCTCAATTTTATAATTATTATTTCTTTTTGTTAAGTAATATTGAATTATTAACCCAGCAACTATAAATACTGCGCTTAATAAATGGGATATCGAAAATGGTCCCCAAATCGTTGGATTAACTCTAAAGAACTCAACAAAACCTCTAATTAATGAGAAACCTATAATATAATTAACAAACAATTGACCATCGTACTTCTGATTTTCACTTTTTCTCCACAAAATAATAAAGAGAATGTAATCTAAAATAAATTCGTATACCTGAGCAGGATGCAAAATGTTACCCCCAACACTAACTCCCCAAGGCATAATATGTGTCATCACCTTACCAAACACATCACATCCAACTCGTCCTATGCCTTGCGCAAGTGCCACAGCAACTACAAAAATATCCGCTAATCTAAAGAATGATATTTTAACCCTAATAGAATAAATGTATCCTACCAACATTGCAACTAGAATTCCACCATGTATAGATAATCCACCTTCATTTATTTTTAACATTTCAATTGGGTGAGTAAAATAGAAAGAAGGATTATAAAAAAGTATATAAAATAATCTAGCACCGACTACACCACCTATTACTGCAATGATTGCTAAATTAAACATAATGTCATCTTTTATCCCTCTTTTCTTTGCTTGCCACTCTACAAATAACATTGCTGAAATAATACTAATTGCAACCATTAGGCCAAAAAAATACACATGAAACGGACCAACACTAAATAATTCTTTCATTATCTATTCTCCCTTATTCTATTAATTTTAATTTCTAATATATCTACATACTCTAATATATCTACATACAATTATTACAAAATAATATAAAGAAATTATGAAGATTTACTCCATGCTATATTTTTATACCTCATATAATATACTGTCCTGTCTTATCTTAAAATTTTAATAAGAATATATATAGTTCTATCTATCTGAGATTAAAATCAATATTACACATTACAAATAAATTAAACTATTAATACCATTTGATTATATAAATATACATTATAATATTCTTTTAAAATAGTATTTTATGGATTTTGTATATTTCTTCATATCATCTACATATAAGTTTTGTATTATACAAACAAGAGGTGACCTATAATATGAAATATAGTACAGTTAATTTTAAACAGTACAATATGTTATGTGATAAATGTCTAATGAATGTAGCTAAATGTTTAAGTAATCTTGTTGGGATAGAATGCTTAGAAATAAGTTTAGAATCAAAAAAAATAAAAGTTATATATAAAGATAAAACAATTTCTAAAAAAATGATACAATATAAGGTCAATGAGACAATACTTACTGGTAAAGTTAAGAATATAAATAGTAGTCTTATTTAATAATTATATAGAAGTAATCAATGATTTTAACAAAATAATTATTAAATGAATAATAATAAAATTTTATAATTACTCTAAAGTAAGTCTAAAGGAGGATTTTCAATTATATGAATAATCAGGTAAATAATAAAGAAAAAAATAATAGTAATCGTGGCCATAGTTCAACAAGGCATATTCTAATGATGGTACTCTGCTGTGGTCTTCCAATATTGCTAATTGCAGTATTGCCATTATTAAAAATTTGGAATTCTGCTTTTGGAGTTACATTAATATCGATAATACCTTTTCTTTGTCCCTTAATAATGCTACTAATGATGCTAAAAAATTCAAAACGGAACAAATCTTGTCATGATAATAAAGACAAACGACTTTAAAACTATAGCTCAAGACTATGAAATATGTCTTGAGCTATAGTTTTATTATAG
>NZ_CALEVF010000273.1 GCF_937920395.1 uncultured Clostridium sp.
GATTTTATACTTTTAGATATAGGTGGTCAAGATGTTAAAATTGTAAAAGTAGAAAAAGGCATTACAACAGACCTAGAACTTAATGAAAAATGTGCTGCATCTTGTGGTAGATATTTAGAAAACATGGCAAACGTACTAGAAGTATCACTGGGCGAGATGAGTAAACATTACGCGAATGCCATAGAACTTAATTCAACTTGCGCTGTATTTTCTGAATCAGAATTAATTGGCAAAATAGCCGAAGGTGTAAGTATAGAAAGTTTGTGCTCTAGCGTTAATTACTCCCTATACAAAAGGCTTTTACCACTACTTAGTAGATTCCGTGGTAAAAAATTAATTTTAACTGGCGGGGTTGCTAGTAATATTGCAATTGAAAAATATTTAAGTAACAATTACGACGAAATAGTATCCATAAAAGAACCTCAATTTAATGGGGCCATTGGATGTTGTTATTATGGGAGTAAATTTTTATAGACTCTCTAATTTAATATATTAAGTTTATTATAAATTTTAGGAGGAATGTTCCATATGTATATTTTGAAATCAGAACATAGCTTTGACAGTGCTCATTTTCTTTCTGAATACGATGGTAAGTGTGCAAACATTCATGGTCATAGATGGAAAGTTGAAGTTGAAGTCCAATCAGAAAACTTAACAAAAGGTGGTCAATTGGAAGGGATGGTAATAGATTTTGGCGATTTAAAAAGAGATGTTAAATCTATGGCTGACTCTTATGACCATGCTCTAATTGTACAAATAGGAAGCATGAGAGATGAGACTCTAAATTGTATAAAACAGGACGGATTTAAAGTAATACTTGTTGATTTTAGAACAACAGCTGAAAACTTTGCAAAATTTTTCTTTAAACAAATGAAAAATAAAGGATATAATGTAAAACGAACCACCGTTTATGAAACACCTAATAATAGTGCATCATATGAAGAAAGCGAGGCGCATTAAAGTGGAATACAAAGTAGTTGAAAAATTTATAAGTGTTAATGGTGAAGGTCCACTATCAGGACAACTTGTAGTATTTATAAGATTTGCAGGTTGTAACCTTAATTGTGGCTACTGTGATACTACTTGGGCTAATAATGAAGATGCCCTTTATGATCTTATGACGCCTGGCGATATATACAAGTACATAAAGTCTACCCAAATTCGAAATGTAACCTTAACTGGTGGTGAACCACTATTACAAAAGGGAATTATAGAACTCTTAAAAGTATTGAGTAATGATGACTCCATTCATGTTGAAATTGAAACTAATGGCAGTATTAATTTAGGTGAGTTTTCAAATATAGACAACCCACCAAGCTTTAATATGGATTATAAACTACCAGCAAGTGGTATGGAAGAATCAATGGATTCAAATAACTTTGCTTATTTAACTTATAAAGATACAGTTAAGTTTGTAGCTAGTAGCATGGTAGATTTACAAAGAGCCAAATATATAATAGATAAATATGAATTAACAAATAAAACAAATGTATATATTAGTCCAGTATTTGGACAAATTGACCTAGAAGATATTGTTGAATTTATGAAAAGTAATAAAATGAATGGTGTTAATCTTCAAGTTCAACTTCATAAAATCATTTGGGATCCAAATAAGAGAGGTGTATAAATTATGGCGATTGATACAAAAGCAATTGAAAAGCATATAAGAGGTATTTTAATAGCATTAGGTGATGACCCAACGCGTGAAGGACTTATAGATACCCCTAAGCGTGTAGCTAAAATGTACGAAGAAGTATTTGCTGGCATGTGTTACAGCAACGCTGAAATTGCTAATATGTTTAATACAACATTTGTTGATGATTTAATAGTTAAAGATGATTCGCGTGATATTGTTATAATGAAAAATATACAAATTTTTAGTCATTGTGAACACCATTTAGCCCTTATGTATGATATGAAAGTTTCAGTTGCATACGTTCCTAATAAAAAGATTATTGGTCTAAGTAAAATAGCAAGAATAGCTGATATGGT
>NZ_CALEVF010000274.1 GCF_937920395.1 uncultured Clostridium sp.
ATAAATCCAGAATTACTGATAAGTATGTTTTTTGCCCACAAAATGAAATTTCACTGATATCAGTGACCCATTTCTGATTAGGTTTGTCGGATTTAAAATTCCTGTTTAATATGTTAGGTGCAATTTTCCCAACATCACCCTTATAAGAATTATATTTCTTCATTCTTACACAACAGAACAGTCCTAGAGAATTCATTAATTTTAGTACTGTCTTATGATTAATTATATATCCGAGTTTGTGTAATTCCGCTGTAATACCTGTAACCATATCTTTTTTTATTTTTATCAAAGAGTTTTATAATCTTTGACTTTATTTTTTTATACCTATCTGGTCTATTCATTCGTTTTATATAATAATAGTAAACACTGTGTGGTATTTTTGCTATTTGTATAAGTAGTGTGATTGTGTATTTATGCCTTAATTCATAGATTACTGTTACCTTTTCTTTGGTGTTTGCCTGGATTGAATTAAGGCATTCAATTTTTTTGTGTAATCTAGCTCCGCACTAAGACGTTCGTTTTCATTGTAAAGAGCCCTCTCCGTTTTTCATTACGAGGTACAAGTGCAGCGTCACCATGTAACTCCTGAATTTTTTCCCATCCTCTTATTGTTTGGGGAGCGACATCATATTTTCTGGCTAGAGCATTGCGTGAGCCATTATGGGTTTTCTTCCATTCATCAAGTATTTCTAAACGCTTTTCAAGCGTGTATTTTACTTTCAAAAAAATCACCCCTTCTATAAATAATTATAATACTTTGTCCAATAAAAGGGGAGCGGTTCACTTTAAGGGGAGCATATCAATTAATCTTATATTGTATGCCATTTTTAGTTATGTAGAAATATAACATAAATCTGATAATGAGCTAAACAATATTTAACAGTAAGTAATAATAAAGTTTTACTTACCATTAAATATTTTCTGCTTTTTCAAATTTGATAATAAATTCACTACCCTTACCAAATTCACTTTTTACTTCTATTGATGCAGAATGAATTAATAGTATATTTTTTACTATGGTTAATCCTATACCATTGCCCTCAATTTCATGTCTACTTTTATCCCCTCTATAAAGCCTTTCAAATATAAATGGTAAATCTTCTTCTTTTATTCCTATTCCATTATCTTTAACATTAATTATTACTTTAGAGTTACTTTTACTTATAGCTACATCTATATATCCATTTTTTTTATTGAATTTTACTGCATTTGATATAAGATTAATAAACACTTGTTTAAGCTTATCTTTGTCACCATGAATAATATAATTGACTTTGTTGTTTACTTTATAATTTAACGTAATGTTTTTGTCCTTTAAGACTGAAGAAAAATCTTCACATACAGAATAAATAACTTCTTTCATATCAATGTATTCGCATATTAATGGTAATTGCTCTGACTCAAATTTCTTCAATGTATTTAGATTATTTAGTAACTTACCAAACCTAATTACTTCATCATTTAATGAAATTAATCTTTCTATAGTTATTGGAAACACTCCATCAATCATAGCTTCTAAATTATTCTGTAAAATATTTAATGGTGTTCTAATTTCATGGGATATATCAGAAACAAGCCTTTTCCTTAATAAGTCTTGCTGTTCTAAATTCTCCCCAAGTGTATTTATACTTGTCAAAAGATTTTCAATTTCAGTTATATTACTTGTACTATTCGACCTTGAGTTAAAATCACCTTTTGATAAATCGACTGACATATCAGATACCGCCTTAATTGGAATTGAAAATTGTTTTGAAATATACAAACTAATTAATATGGTTATTATAAGTGTTGTCATTACACTTATCGCTATACTTACATTTACTGAAGTTTTAAAATTAATATCATCGTTAGATAATAAAACTGAAGAATATTGACCAATTACAACATACCCTACAATATTTTTACCAAATTTCACTTCATGATAGTTTGAACTGTATACGCCATTTCTTGAATTAAGTCGTGCTAGATGTCCTTTCTCATTCATATCATTTGGGTTCATTCCCCATAATTCTCTTTTATTTTTATCCAATAAGGTTAAACAATAATTACTCATATAAGCCTCATGCATCATTTCTGAACCAGAACTTTTACTCCAATTACCATCCCTTTTGTAAACTTCTTGGAAATATTCTACAATTCTACTATCTCTTTTTTTTTGATTATCTGCCAAATACTTGTTAAAAGTATTATTTATGCTTAAATTAACAAATAGAGAAGTTAATAAAATTGATATAATTGAGCTAGCAACTAAAATAATGCTAAGCTTTTTTCTTATGCTATACATTAATTATTACCTCCAAACTTATAACCAGCTTTAATAACTGTTATTATATATTTCGGATTTTTACTGTCTTCCTCTATTTTCTTTCTTAAATTTTTAATATGAACATCAATAGTTCTATCATAACCTTCAAAATCTAATCCAAATATTTTTCGAATTAATTGTTCTCTTGTTAATACCATTCCCTTGTTAATTGAAAGAGTATAAAGTATATCAAATTCATTTGGTGTAAGCATCATAGTAATATTTTTCACTTTTACCGACCTTTCCTCGGTGTTTATAATTAAATTGCCATTGTCAAAACTTAAAATTGAAGCATTATTGTTATTAAACCTTCTAAATAAAGCATTTACTCTCGCTGTAAGTTCTCTCGGACTAAAAAGTTTAACTAAATATTCATCTGCACCAATATTAAGTCCTTCTATTTTATCTTCTAATGATCCTTTTGCCGTTAGCATGAATATATATACCTCTGATGTTTCCCTGATAGCTTTGCATATATCTTCCCCATTAATATCAGGCAACATTAAATCAAGTATTATCAAATCAAATTTGTTTTCTTTAAATATTTCAATACCAGTTAATCCATTTAATGCAACGTAAACA
>NZ_CALEVF010000275.1 GCF_937920395.1 uncultured Clostridium sp.
TCTAAAGGTAAAATATATGGCTTCACTTGTAATGGCAAAACCATCAACATTTGAAGATGTATGGACTCAGTACACTAAGGAAATGAAATCCGCTAATTATAATGTTGGAGATGAATATACTACTCAGCAAATTCAACTAAGAGTAAAGAACTGGAAGTAATCTAAGAAAATGAATATTAAAAAGTATACATTAAGTATACTTTTTAATATTAATGTATGAAAAAAAAATTTTTGTGATACCAACATATCATATAGAGTTTTACATAGATTGTTTTATAAATATAATTATATAGGAGGGGTTTAAATGGGAAAAGCGCAAATTGAAATGGAAGCCAATCAAATTATTAGCTATAAAAGTAAAAAAACTTTTTTAACAAAAGTAAAAGAACAGAAGGAACTGATACTTATTACTCTTCCTTTTTTAGTATTACTTATAGTTTTTGTATATGTACCCTTATGGGGATGGATAATGGCTTTTCAAAACTATAAACCAGCTCTTGGGGTTCAAGGTTCTGAATGGGTTGGTTTAAAAAACTTTTCTGTATTGTTTAAAGACCCTGACTTTTATCACGCAATAAGAAATACTCTTGGAATCAGTGTCTTGAAATTTGTTACTGGGTTCACTGGAGCAATAACACTTGCTGTGTTGATAAATGAAGTAAGGAATGTTAAATTTAAGAAGGTAGTTCAGACTATATCATATCTACCGCATTTTGTTTCATGGGTAGTTGCAGCAAGTATAGTTACTACTGCACTATCGCCAGATAATGGTATAGTGAATGAGGTGCTAATTGCATTACATTTCATTAAGGAACCTATAGCATTTATGGGTATTCCAAAACTATTTTGGGGGATATTAGCTGGTTCTGATCTTTGGAAAGAGATAGGATGGAGTACCATTATTTATCTAGCAGCAATGACTGCTATTGATAATGAATTGTATGAGGCTGCAAGTATTGATGGAGCCGGTAGAATTAGAAAAGTATTTGCAATAACATTACCAAGTATAATTCCTACTATAAAAATATTAATGATACTTAGCATTGGATGGTTATTAACTGCTAATTTTGAACAAGTGTATCTTCTTCGAAACGGTATGGTAGCCGATGTTTCAAATACACTAGAAATATATGTGTATAATTTAGGAATACCACTTGGAAGATATTCTTTTGCTACAACCGCTGGTATATTTACCTCTGTAGTATCACTAATTCTAGTAATGTCTTGTAATAGGTTATCAAAGTTGTTAGATGGCGAGAGTGCATTTTAAATATCTTTTTTAGGAGGGTTCTTATGAAAATTAAAGCGACAAGGGAGGATATAATTTTTGACACAATAAATTATATCCTATTGTGTCTTCTTATAATTATAACATTGTATCCATTTTTAAATACTATAGCTATTTCATTGAATGACTCAACTGATTCTATACGAGGTGGAATATATATTTGGCCAAGAAAATTTACAACGATTAACTATTCAATAATATTTAAGAATCAAGCTATTTATCATGCAGCATTTATTTCTACAGCGCGTGCTATTATTGGCGCGGCTTTGAATGTAACTTGTAGTCTTATAGTAGGATATGCTTTAAGCAGACAAGAGTTTGTTTTTCGAAAATTTTATTCGAGAATATTTGTAGCATCAATGTATATAAGTGCTGGGTTAATTCCAGGCTACTTTTTAATAATGAATTTAAATCTCAGAAATAATTTTCTAGTTTATGTGCTTCCTGCAGTTGTAAGCGCATTCAACATAATGATTGTAAGAAGTTATGTTGCAGGGTTACCTCCAAGTCTCATTGAATCTGCTAAAATTGATGGGGCAAATGAGCTTAAGATAATATTTTCTATAGTAATGCCTCTAAGCGTACCTGTACTCGCAACAGTAATATTATTTGTTGCGGTTGGACAATGGAATTCTTGGTTCGACACCATGTTATATTGTTCAAACACTAACCTTAGTACGTTGCAGTTTGAACTTCAAAAGGTGCTACAATCAAGCTTATCAATGGCAAGTTCGGGAGCATCACAACTGGATGCACTAAAAGGTGCTAGCGCAAGGGCTACAGTTACACCTAATTCACTAAAGGCGGCAATGACTATAGTTGCAATATTACCAATCTTAGTTGTTTACCCTTATTTGCAAAAGTATTTTACGAAAGGGCTTACACTTGGAGGAGTTAAGGGGTAATGCATACAATAATAGCTTGCAATAAAAGCTCTAGCATTAATTTATTGATGCTGGAGCTTTTATTGCAATGTTATTGCCTTAAATGTATAGTTAATATAATTATTAGTAATGCAAGGAGGTGCAATAACTTGTTTAAATCATTGTTTAATAAACATATTATTAACAATATAAGCGTAAGAGACAAATTAATGCTTATTTATTTGTTGTGTGTATTTATTCCCGTAGTATTGACTAATATAATATTTATTAACATTACTAGTAATAATATAAAAAAGCAGCAGATTGTGCAAATTAAGGCTTCACTTGATAGAACTAAAGACCAGTTATATAAAAATTTGAATGATGTTACAGTTGTTGGATTTACTATTATTTCGGATGATAAAATTAAGGAAGCCTTGGATAAACAATATCCATCTATTGAAGCATTTTATGATATATATAGTGACTTTTTAAAAGATGCATTGATGAGAAAAAATTATCTAGCAAATCAGATAAGTGAAGTTGAGATATATACACGAAATAAAAGTGTATTAAATAGTAGCGAATTTGTTCAAATAAATGATGAGGTTATGAAGAATTATTGGTATAGGGTAGTAACAAGTAATCCTTACAAGTTTCATTATGGTTATTTTAAGGAAAATGGAGAATGGAAGTTTAGTCTTATGAAAGTGCTAAGTGATTATGGAGACGGTGATTATAATAGCATATTAAAAATAAATATAGATGACTCCGTTATTATGGATTCACTTAAGTCTGAGAAACTTACTGGAGAAGTATATTTAGTTAATGGAAAAAATCAAATATTATATACAACAGATAATAAATATATTAAAAATAATAATGTATTACCTGTTTATAATTCTAAATTACTTAAGGATAACCAGTACGAATTCAAAACTAATTTAGACAAATATAGTGATTTGAAAAATTGGCATGTTATTTCTGTCATTAATAAATCCTATATTTCAGATGCAATACAGGGTTCTAAAAAATTTATTCTGTATATGGCGTTTATAGATTTACTATTTGCATTAATAGTTACATATATAATAGCTTTTTCTTTTACGAATAGACTAAGGATTCTAAGTATTCATATAAAGAAAGTTAGAAAACAAAAATATGAAATCATAGATTGTAATGAAGGTGGAGATGAAATTGGAGGTGTAATTAGGGAATTTAATTATATGACTATAAAAATTCAGGAACTTATTACTGATGTGTATGAAGTCAATATACAAAATAAAGGTATTGAAATTGAAAGAAGGAAGGCCGAAATAAAAGCACTTCAAAGTCAAATTAATCCTCATTTTTTGTTTAATGTGCTTGAGAGTATACGAATGAGGAGTGTTATAAAAAAGGAAGTAGAAACTGCGCAAATAATAAAATATGTAGCTAAACTTTTTAGGAGACTTTTGGAGTGGGGAGATGACATGATACCGGCTAAGGTGGAAATGGATTATATTGAAGATTTTTTAAAAATTGAAAAATATAGATTTGGAGATAAGATAGAGTATGAGATTATTATTAATGAGAAGGTACTGGATATAATGATACCAAAGATGATTTTGCAACCATTGGTTGAAAATGCTTGTATTCATGGTATTGAAGGTAAAAAGTATGGGGGAAAGTTAACTGTAAGTTTAGAGTATACTAATGGTAATATAATATGCAAGATAATTGATACTGGTACTGGAATTAAGAAAGAAAAACTTAAGGACATAGTGGAAAGTTTGGAACAAGAGCATGAAGGGAGAAAGAATATAGGTATTAGTAATGTATATAATAGATTGAAGCTAATTTATGGGAATGATTTTGATTTTAAAATAAATAGTATTTGGGGTCAAGGAACAAAGATAATAATGAGAATACCTTCAAAGGTTAATGTTAGAAATCAGAGGTGATATTTTGTATAGAGTTATGATTGTAGATGATGAACCTTTTGTTAGAAAGGGGCTCCGATCTCTAATTAATTGGGAGAGTTATAATTTCAGTATATGTTATGAAGCAGATAATGGAAGGGATGCATTAAAATTAGCTAAGGATTTCAGACCTGATTTAATCATTACTGATATAAAAATGCCTGAAATGGATGGATTAGAACTTGTAAAAAAATGCGTGGAAAACGCAGACATAGAGTCAAAGTATATTATACTAACTGGCTTTAGTAATTTTGAATATGCTCAAAGATCAATGGGATATGGCGTATGTAATTATATTTTGAAACCGGTTGAGGAAGAAGAGATAATAGAGACTCTAATTAAATTAAATAAAGAACTTGATTTAAAAAGTGAAAAAATTCTCAATACGTTTAACTATGTGGATTTTACAACTAAAGTGTTAGAAAGATTTGTTAATGGATATATAGAACAAGATGAATTATATAAAATAAAACAATTTATACCTGAATTTGAAAAGGGCGAATTTGTATATGTAATATTACAACCTATTAAAGTGTTAAATATACTAGAATATTACGAAGAAAATTCATATGAAATAATTAAAGAAATAAAAAGGGTTATTTTAAATATTACCGGTATTAATAAGGCGTTAAATGTTTTATCAGAGAATAATGGATTAGAAATATTAGTGTCAATATCAAAGCTTAATAAGAATAATATGGATATGAAATCTATTTTACAGACAATAATTGATGAAATATTAGAAAAAATAAGAATACATGTAATTATTTATACAGGGATAAGATTTATTGGTATTCCTTCGATAAAGTGCTCTCGAGATTCTTGCTTGAATACTATAAATACAAATTTTATACTAAGCAAAAAAGGTATAGTAAGTTATGAGAATATAGAGAATATAGTTTTTAATTATGGAAGTTCAAGCACTAAATTATTTGATGAATTATTAGAGTCTGTTGAAAAAAATAATATTAATAAGATATATGAAAACATAGAATATATTTATGAAAATCTTGCTATGCACAGAATTGCACCAGAAATTATAAAAGCCAACATATTAAGCTTTGAACTTGAGGTTATAAAATTAATTGTACATATGGGTGGTGATGTAAGAGAGGTATCTAATAGTTTTAAGCATCTTAAGTTTAACTTTATGATTATTTGTGATGTAAGGAAGCAATTAACAAAATTTTGCATTTTAGTTAGTGGATATATACATACCCTTAAACAAACCAGCAAATTTGGTATAGTATATGAAGTGCAAAAGTATATAAACAGTAATTATAATAAGGACATTAAATTGAAAGATATTTCAAAACAGTTTTCCATAAATACTATATATTTAGGACAGTTATTTAAAAAAAATTTTGTTACTACTCAGCCATTGCAAATAGCAAAAACCCTTTTATTGGCAAAAAGGG
>NZ_CALEVF010000276.1 GCF_937920395.1 uncultured Clostridium sp.
ATGCATAGAAAGTGGATAATAACATTATTCCAAGTAATATTAATATACAAATACTCAATGTACTATTAAATAAATCTCTAATGCCATAAAGAAATCTTTCACGCGTAGCCTTCTCAATAATTAACTTTACGAAATATGTAAATACAACTATACCGAGTAAAATATCACTCACAGGTATTCCTTTAAAATTTGTTCCCTCCTGAATTAGTGGCATTATTACTATGTAAGCACACATTAAACAATATAAAATACTATACTTAGCTTTCATTTACTACACCTCTTTATACAATAATAATATTATTTTTACATAATCCGTCCCTCACTTTCAAAAAAATCTTTAATTTGTAAGTGAGGGACGGATTACATATTATGATTTCTATAAATTCATCAATATTTTTTCTAATTTTCTTGTTATATTTTCTCTCGCATAGTTTTCCATAACATAAGCTCTTCCATTTTCGCCAAAACTGTTTCTAAGTTCTATATTATTATATAACTTTAATACAGCTTCTGCAATTTCTTTTGAATTTTCAGGTTCTACAACTATTCCAGCATTTGCACTATTTATTAGCTTTGAAGCTTCACCCTCTACAGGCAAAATAATTGGTATTTCTGAAGCTAAGGTCTCGAACATTTTTGAAGGTAAAGCACCTTTAAATAGCTCTAATTTTCTTAAAGGAATTATTGCAGCATCCATAGACGCTACTATTTTAGGCATATTTGCTTTGGGTTGAAGAGGTAAAAATGTAACATTTTTAAGGCCCTTGTCTTTAGTCAAATTTATAAGATCTTGTTTTTCCGGACCATCACCCACAAAAATAAATTGAATATTCTTTTCATCTTTAACTATCTCTGCTGCCTCTATTATAACTTGTAACCCTTGTGCAATTCCATGAATTCCTGCATAACATAATGCAAATTTATTCTCTATGCCTATTTCACATCTAAAACTATCATCTCGATTTTCTTTTTTAAATAGGTTTGTGTCTACTCCATTAGTTAAAAGGTGTATTTTATTTTTATCAAACCCTCTGTTAACTATGTCATCAACTATTCCTTGTGTTTGACATGTAACAGCTGCAGCCCTTCTATAACAGAATTCTTCGAGCCACACAGACATTTTTATAAATAATTTATTGTGTAACACACCTAATTTTATAGCTGACTCTGGCCATAAATCAGATATATTAAAAATAAATTTGGCTCCTTTAATCTTAGCTAATACAAACCCTGAAAATCCAAGGAACAATGGTGGTGATTCCGTTATTATTACATCCTGTTTATCTATATGCTTAGCACCTCTAAAAACTGAAGAAAAAGTAAATGATAAATAATTTCTTAATCTTTTAGTAAACTGATTAGATTTTGTAGCATAAATAGCGGTTCTAACTATCTTTATACCCTCAATTTCTTCTATTACTACTTTTTTACCTTTATATTCTTCAAAAATTTCTCCTCTAGGGTAGTTTGGTAGAGCTGTTAATATCGTAACTTCATGACCAAATTCTTTTAATTTTTTAGCAAACTCAAAAATTCTATTTTGAGGTGCACCAACTTCCGGTGGGCAATATTGTGTTAAAAATAAAATACGCATTTTTTCACCTCTACTATTTGTTTAAAATTTTCAGAATTTTTTCTGCAGCATGACCATCGCCAAAAATGTTTTGTCTAGCTTTATTTGGAACAAAATTTAATATGCCATCTAATATCTTAGCCTTATCAGTACCAACAACAATATTCCAACCATTTTCTACTGTTTCTATCCATTCTGTTTCATCTCTGATAGTTATACAAGGCTTATTCATGAAGAAGGCCTCCTTTTGAACGCCACCGCTATCTGTAATAATCTTTCTACAGTACATTTCTAAACTTATCATCTCTAAGTATCCAACTGGATCTATAATTTTGACGTTACTGTTAAACGATAGATTATAATCATCCATATACTTCTTGGTCCTCGGATGTAATGGCAATATTATTTGCTGACCACTTTCATTTAATGCTTCAATTATGTTTTTTAATTTATTTATATCATTAGTATTTTCAGCTCTATGTATAGTTGCTAATATAAATTCTTCCTGCTTTAAATTAAGTTCTTTCATAATCTTTGATTTTTCTTTTGAAAGTTTTAAAAAATCAAGTGTTGCATCATACATTACATCTCCAACATTATAAACACCACTCGTAATTCCTTCGTTACTTAGGTTTTTAACAGCTGAAGTCGTAGGTACAAATAGATATTTTGATATATGATCTGTTAAAATTCTATTTTGTTCTTCCGGCATATTCATATTAAAGCTTCTAAGTCCTGCTTCTATATGAGCTACTGGAATAAGTAATTTACTTGCACAAAGTGCACCTGCTAAAGTTGAATTGGTGTCTCCATAAACCAAAACCATATCTGGTTTTTCTTTTTCATAAAGTTCTTCAAGTTCTATCAACATAGTTCCTGTTTGCTTGCCATGTCCACCTGAACCTACTCCTAAATTATAATCTGGTTTTGGTATTTTAAGTTCCTCAAAAAAAATTTTTGACATGTTTTCATCATAATGCTGTCCTGTATGAACTAAAATTTCCTCATGCTCTTTTCTGATAACATTTGATACTGCTGCTGCTTTTATAAACTGTGGTCTTGCTCCTACTACTGTTAATATTTTCATATATGTTTCTAAATTTTAACGAAATATTCTCCGATAAAATTAGAATCTACACTTCCTTCCACAACATTTTTACAAGCTTTCAATAACACCCATTAAATCTCGAGTTAGATTTTCTCTACTGTATCTCTTAACTTTTTCCCAGTGTACATCTAGCTTTTTCTCCGCACCTTTCCAAATCCTATAGGATTTGTATATCACCACTTCAATCTCTTCTATCTTGTCAGGATGACAACAAAAACCAGTATTAGTACTTAGTATTAAATCTCTAGCAACACCTGCTGGCACAATACCGATGATATCGCGTCCGCTCCTTATGTATTCAAAAAGCTTTCCTGTATATATACCCTCACTACCCACTCCACCTTCAATAATTAAAAGTGTCGCTGATGACTCTTCTAATTTTTTCAAGCTTTCTTTATGTGGCAAATATGATATAAATTCAATAATATTATCGTATTTAGAAATAAAAAATTCAATATCCTTTTGAGCATCTTTTCCTATTTGCCCCACAAATCTAATTACAAGCTCCTCTTGATTTATTTTTTTAACAGCTATGAGCTTATCCATAGCTATTAAAAAATTTTTCGGTGATCTTTTCCCATATAACGTACCGTTGTGGGTTATAATATATTTGTTTGCCACCAAGTTCATGTTAAAATCATCAAAATCTTCCTCATCATATCCATTAGTAATAACCTTAAATTTATCAGCTGCCTCATATTTATATCTATATATAAAATCATCTATTATAGGCTTACTTACAGATATTACAGTATCCGCCTTTTTTATTACCATTTTCTCCATATTTCCATTTTTTCTTTTAGCGTATGATGAATAAGCTACAAACGGATTTGCTACCCACTGATCTCGAAAGTCTGCAATCCATGGTAAATTATACTTTTCTTTCAATTCATATGCAATTAAATGACCAGTATATGGCGCAGACGTAGAATATATTATATCAATTTTTTCTTCTTTAATTATTTTAATTCCTACATCCACAGCATCTTTTTTCCACGATATTTTATCATCTGGTATATACATATTTCTATATATATTTAACAAGATTTTTTTTGTTACTCTCTTAATATTAGATTTTAATGCGCTATTAGCTATCTGTTTTGTGATGTTTTGTTTATTATCATTTTTATCAAATTTAACATCAGTAACTTTTCTATTAAGAATATAATTAACAATAAAATTTTCTTTTTGCAATGCCCTAAATACTTTTATCCCATCAGTTGATTCAAGTTTTAAAGATTCATCTTTTATAGTTCCTTTTTCATTATTTACAGTAAGCACAAATACATTATATCCGTTCTTTTTTAGAAACTTAGCAAACTTTAATGTTCTCTGAACTCCTGCACCACCAAGTGGCGGATAAAAATAAGCTACAATCAATATGTTTTTCATTATTACTCCTCACACATGTTATCCCTTAATTAATAGATTTTCCTTCTGAATATATCATTAATATCATTACAACAGTAAAAACAAAAGCAGGTGCTACACTTAACGGATTTGCTGAAGACATAAACGATTGCCCTGTAATGTTTCCATAAATTAATAGACAAGTAATTCCAATAATTCCAGGCCATTTAAACTCTTTAAAGTTTTTATTTCTATTCTTAACTATATCCAATACTGACTTTAATAAACCACCAAACCAACCTAACATAAATGTAATTGTAAATACAAACCCAAATTCTGTCATTAAATCAAGAATAATATTATGGGCATCTATATACATTTTTTTAGGATTACCGCCATACCCTCGCGATGTATATGTTATAAGACTTAAATATATCCG
>NZ_CALEVF010000277.1 GCF_937920395.1 uncultured Clostridium sp.
AATATGGTTTTATATTATCACAGGCATTTCATATTGGGAATGCCTGTGTAGTAACTATAATTATAGGTATCAAAGGCAAATGGTTTACCATCGTTTCTCAGTACCTTGTAAACTATAAACCTTGTAATTTCGTGAGTTTGCTGCTCATCTAAAGTTTGTGAATAATATCTTGAAATTATATCATCTAAGAAACTACTCATATGCTCTAAGGTACATTCTTCGTCCTTTAATGACTTATCAAGCACAAAACACATAAGTGTATATACAAGATTAATACCTTGAATATCATCAAAACCATAACTATTTAATAAATTTTTAGTAGCTATTACATAATCAATAAGGAAAGAATATGATAGCTTTTCCATTCTTTTTTCAAAGTTCCTTAAAAAATCAAACAAATTATCTATTCCCACCCTTCAAAATCTCATAGTTAACTATCTCCTGCGGTATGTATAATTTCTTACTTAAAATGTGATTTATTTCTTCAATATTCTCAGATGTTAACTCATTAAAAAACTCATCTTTTATATTTTTATTTTGTTTATCCTTAGTCACTGCCAATGTCTTATTCTTTGATAACTTTAGCATTAAACTATAAGCTTCCTTGAATAATTTTATATTAAGCAGATCACTATATCTTTCCTTTACTCTTTCATATATTCCTATTCCTTCATAATCTATATCCCCCCAATATAAAAGTTCTATTGGGATTCTAAGATATTCCGGGACCGTAGTCTCAAAATCCTCTAGCGATTTTTCTATACCCTTACCAGCACCATAGATTATGGTGTCAATTTTTTCTCCTATAAACATATTTTCACCCTCTAGCATAAGTTTTCTTAAAGTATACCAGGTGTCCTTATTTTCCAAAATCAAAACTCTTTGATGAATAGATTTATTAGAAGAAAAGTAAACAAAGGGCTCTGGAGTTCTATAAATATTAAGTTCTTCTATAATTATACCCAAATTTTTTAATATACTTTTACCACCACCATCTTTTAGAAACTTTTCTTCACCCCAAATATCATAACTTCTCTCATTAATAGACATTGGAATTTCTAGCTTTAATTTGTTTTCTCTAAAATAACTAGTAAGGTCATTTATATATGTTCTATCTTCTTTATATTTATTTATATTATTTAAATAGTAATTTTTACTAAATGAAAAATACAGTAAATAGTTTATTTCCTCAATATAATTTTTATTGTCCTCTTTTAAAGGTAAAAGCTTATATTTATTATAAAGAGGAGGATTCATACCATTTGTCTTACTGCTCTTCACCTCTGAAATCCTTCCTTGTTGCTTTTCCACACTTATAAAATTCATTAAATCCTTGTAATCATAAAGTTTAAAGTATTCTTGTATGTCATTTAGTTTCAATATTTTTTTGTTGAAATCTTGTATTGTTTTTATTATTCTCCACCCCCAATTTCTTAAGTAATATAAACATCATATCATATTTATTTCAAAATAATAACTATTTATTAATAACACCAGCATAATAAGAAAGATAAAATATCTACTATACTTTACTTTGATATTTTCAATATCATCTAAGTATGGTAAAATATGAGTGCATACAAATTTTGTTTTGAAAACTATGGATTATAAAACAATAGAATATACCTAACAGAAAAGATTTGTTCTGATCTGAAAGGAAAGAAGATATTAAGCTTTCCTTTTGGTGAGCTTTTTTTATTTGTATATTAGAGCAACAATGAAAGGGAGTATATGCGAAAATTAAAAGGATTAATTTTACCGTTAATGATTATACTTATATGGATTATTATAGACAAGCTGCATATTGTTAATAATTATATAGTCCCATCTCCTAAAACAATTTTAGCTACGACCTATGAGATGTTAATATCCGGGCAACTTTTAAAAAACCTGATGGTAAGTTTTTTAAGAGTTATTGTTGGGTTTACAATAACCTTTGTTGTTGCTTTTCCACTTGCAGTATTCCTTGGAAATAAGCCCAAAGCAATGCCTTATATAAATCCATTTTTGGAATTTATGAGACATATTCCACCTATAGCTATGATTCCTATATTAATATTATGGTTAGGTATTGGTGAGTCCTCAAAACTTGTAGTTATTTTTTTAGCAACCTTTTTCCCGGTTTTTTCAAATACCTTAAATGGTGTTACAAATTATGATAAAAAGCTTCTTGAGGTTGGGGAAATATTTCACTTTAGTAAAAAGGATTTATTTCTAAAGATAATATTTCCACAGGCAATACCCTCAATTATGACAGGTATTCAACTTGGGCTTGGATACAGCTGGAGATCATTAATGGGAGCTGAACTTATAGCTGCATCATCAGGTATTGGATACATGATAATAGACGCGGAGCAACTTTCAAGGCCAGATATTGTCATTGTTGGAATACTGTCAATAGGTATTTTAGGGTATTTTATTGATTACTGTTTTATTAAAATATCGAGAAATTTAATGAATCAAAATGGGAAGGGAAAAAAATATGGCAGGTCTAATAATAAAAAATCTGTCCAAGGCATTTAAAATTGAAAATGAAAAAGTACACGCTTTAAAAAATGTTAATTTAACTGTTACAAGTGGAAGTTTTGTTACAATAGTTGGTAAAAGCGGATGTGGAAAAACAACTTTATTGAAATTACTTTGTGGTCTTTTGAGCATAACGCAGGGTACTGCTGAGCTAACTGATTTGAGAGAAAAAGAAAACAATAAAATAGCTATTGTGTTTCAAGAACCTAGACTTATGCAATGGCTTACTGTGGAAGAAAATATGGCTCTTTCTCTTGTTAATTGCAAGGATAAAAAATATGTTAATGAAAAAGTAACTTACTATTTAAAATTATTAGGTCTATATAATTTTAGAAAAGCTTATCCATCACAAATATCAGGTGGAATGGCCCAAAGAACTTCACTTGGAAGAACTTTATGTTATGAACCTCAAATAATACTTATGGATGAACCGCTAGGAGCACTAGACGCATTTAACAGAAAAAAACTTCAAAATGAATTGATAAGTATATTTTTAAAAAGTGGTAAAACAATCATATTTGTAACTCATGACATTGAAGAAGCTATTTATTTAGGCCAAAAGATTGTTGTAATGGACACAGGTAGAATAATAAAAGAAATACCTATTGAACTTGATTATTACAGAGATACCGGTAGCTTAGAATTTCTTAATTATAAAAAAGAAGTTTTAGCTACACTTAACACATTAATGAAAAGTGAAAGGTGATTAAAATGAATTTTATTAAAAGAATAAGCATTATTGTAAGTACCATAATTGTTGCAACGTCACTAGCGGGTTGTGCACAAAAACAAGAGGTTGCAGCTACTAAAGTTGAAAATCCTAAAGTTATTAACATTTCATATGTTAAATCGCCTTTAAATGTACCTTCTATAATTGAAAAAAAGAAGCAATTGTTTGAAAGTGAATTTTCTAAAGATGATATTAAAATTAAATATCCAGAAATAACAGAAGGTTCAAAAATGACAGAAGCTGTTGCGGCAGGTTCTCTTCAATTTTGTAATGCAATTGGAGCAACCTCAGTTATCCTTGCAGCCGCAAATGGAGTTAACATTAAAATAATTGGCATTTATAGTAGGGCTCCAAAGGCATTTACAATAATGGTAAAGGATTCTACTATAAAAACTATAAAAGATCTTAATGGGAAAAAGGTAGTTGGTCCTAAAGGGACAATACTTCATCAGTTACTTCTTGGAGCACTAGTAAAAGAAAATTTAAAAGCGGATGATGTACAATTTAGTAATATGACAATACCAAATGGTGTCTCCGCTCTTTTATCTGGGAAAGTAGATGCAGCACTTGTTGCTGGGCCGTCAGTTGCAAGTGCGCAAAAAAATGGAGCACGGATATTAACAACAGGAGACGGAATACTCGATGCGACTATTGTAATTGCCGCAGATGGGAAATTCTTAGAGAAATATCCGGATATAGCAAAAAAATACCTAGCAGTTCATCAAAAAAGCCTACAATACATGAATGATAATAAAGATGAAACCTATAAAATAACTGCTAGTGAGACAAAACTTACATTACCTCAAGTTAAAAGTATGTACAGTCTATATGACTTCAATCCTAAAATAACACAAAAGGATATATCTGAACTTACAAAAACTCAAGATTTTTTAAAGGAAAATGGTATGTTAACCAAGACAATAGATATAAAAAGTTTAATAGTTAATTTAAAATAATAAAAGAGTCGACTGAGATAAAATCTCAGTCGACTTTTTTATATAACTCATTTATAATCTCTCTTGCAAACTCTTTTGCTAGTTTCAAATCTTCAGCATTGGGTCTGCCTTTATGAAACTTTGAAAACTCTCCTTTGCAGTGAAATTCACACTCTTATTTCTCTTTTTCATTCTCCTTTTATTCTTCATTTAAAAATGTTTCATCCTTAAAATTAGTTAACACAATCACTAACCAAATAATACTATGAAATAAACAATATATTTGAGGTAAGTTTCTATGTTTTCATTGATTAACTCATGTAGTGTATCAATGATGAGTAAACGTTATTTAAAGAATATATTTATAATATATAAAGTTTATTGCCTTAGAAGGAGGTAATAATGAGCACAATAAAGCGTATATCAAAAGTCTTTGAATCAGCAGAAGAAATTCCATTTGATGATTCCTCAAAGATTGTTTTGATGAGCGATTGCCATAGGGGTGACGGAAACTGGTCAGATGATTTTTCAAAAAATCAGAATGTTTATTTTGGTGCCTTAACTCATTATTATTATAACGATTACACTTATATAGAGCTTGGGGATGGAGATGAACTTTGGGAAAATAAACGACTATCCGAAATAAAGCTGGAACACCGTGATGTTTTCTGGCTTTTGTCAAAATTCTATAATAAAGATAGGCTCAAACTTATTTTTGGAAACCATGATATAGTAAAAGGAAACGATATGTTTGTAAAAGATAATTTATACAGTTATTTTGATGAGCCAAATAAAAAATATATTCCATTATTTAAAAACATTAAGCTTCATAAGGGATTAATCTTAAGGCATGCAGTTACTAAGAATAAAATATTTCTAATACACGGACATCAAGTCGATTTTATAAATTATAAGATGTGGAGATTAACCAGATTTTTAGTGAGATATTTATGGAAACCTCTTAATTTTTTTGGAGTAAATGATCCAACCAGAACAGCTGAAAATTATCATAAAAAGCAAGCAATAGAAAAAAAGCTTATTGAATGGTCAATTGAAAAAAAGCAGATGCTAATTGCAGGACACACTCATAGACCTATGTTTCCTGAAGTAGGTGATCCTCCATATTTTAATGATGGAAGTTGTGTTCATCCCAGGTGAATTACAGCTATAGAAATTGATTCTGGTCAAATACAACTTGTGAAATGGTATATTAACACAAGGGAGGATGGAACTTTGTTCATAGACAAGGCAGTACTGGCAGGTCCAAATAAACTAAATGATTACTTTAATTTTTAAAGCCTACGGTTAATTACAAAAGAACTAGCTCAGCTAGTTCTTTTGTTGTGTTCAATGTAACGTATATTGTGTGGACCTACTTTATATTAGATTTATAATTATTTAGCAGTTATTTTTACATACCTATTTTCTGTTACTACGCCATACTGATTTTTGTGTATTACCACTGGACTAGTTGGTTTCAGATTGCCGAAGGTAAAACCTTTAAATGTCGCAATCATCTTTGGCGTAATTCTTCCAGTAAAATCAACAAGTATACTGTTTAATGCAGTGTTATATTTTACATCTATTCCTTGCTTAAATAATGCATCAACATTTACCTTTGAACTTTTACCATTTAATAGATCAGTTTGTTTAAATTTATATAATAGTTTATTAACTGTTAAAGTTAATGACTTAACATCATAAGTCCCTTTGTAATACTTAGCTATTAAAGTTGGATCTACATATGCCTTCTTCTTTGAAACAAAAATATTATTTCCTTTTTGTATAGTGCCAGCAATTGTAAGCTGTGTGTGTGAACTTTTAGTTACCTTTAAATGTGTGCTTTTTGCTGGATTATCTTTATCTATAGTGAAATCGTCTATTTTAATTGGAGTATTATAAATTTTATTGTTTAAATTAGATACGCTTGTATCAATTATATTATATTTAAATGCAGAAATATTAAGCTTTCCTTTTACAACTGAAACAACTTCATAAGAGGGACTATCCTGACAATCATTAAAGACTGCATCCCATACTTTCTTATTAAGATCTGTATAGTACTTATTTCCACTTCTTCCTGTTACATAATAAACCGTTCCTTTTGAGTAATCCGTATAATAGTTATTTTCATTAATTGGATAGGTTCTCGAAACACCATGATCATGACCATTAAATACTACATCAACATGATGTTTCTCTATTACAGGTGTAAAAATATCTTTTACAGCAGGGTTATTTCTAGTTGCTTTATTATAATATGGAGTCTTATGGAACATTACTATTGTCCATTTTTGTTTATTATTAGTTAAATCATTGTTAAGCCAGGCTGCCTGTTGTTTAAGAAAAGAATCATTTCCTGGTGCTTCTTCATCTTCCTGACTATCTAATACAGCAAAATGTACATTTCCATAGTCATAGGAATATGTTTGTCCAATATGACCATAAGGGCCATTTTGTGGAACCGAAAATTGACTTGTAAAATTTTGTGGAGATGAGGAAACAAAATTGTTATTTTGATATGTTTCGTGATTTCCTTGTACAGGCATTTCAGGTATCTTGTCAATTACACCCTTAGCTGCCGAAAACCAGTTATTCCAATGTTGATAGTTTTGTCCAATTTCAACAAAGTCACCCATATTTACGATAAAATTAGCATCTTTATTTTGTCTATATGCTTCTTGTATTGTATTGTTCCAAGGAGTATATTCTGGAGTATTTGGAATTCCACTTTGTGAATCTCCAAATACAATCACTTTAGTTTTAGTATTATTGCTTTTTTCGGTTGTAAAAGAGCTTAAACTGCTAGTATTCTGTTTAGATAATGCATCTACTCCAATTACTTGATATTCATAAATTGTACCTGGAGTAAGTCCATTTAGTGTTGTTGAAAAGATATTTTCTATACCAGTAGTTATGTTTGCATCACCAGTACCTGATGTTAATAGTTTTGGTAAAACATCAGTGCTAGAAATCCACGCAGTTGTGCCTTTAACTCTGTATTGCACTTCACCCTTAGTATCTGTTGATATTGTTCGCCAAGTGATAGTTTGAGTTGTTGTTGGATTACCTGTCCAGCTAAGAGTAATATGTTCTGGTGTTGCAGTTGCATTTAAATTTGCATCAATTGAAGTTCCATTATAAGAAACTGCAGAAGCCATAGTAATATGAGAAGTTGAAGCTATCAGTGTTGCAGCTATTGCTAATGAAACAGATAAGATTAAAAATTTACTTTTCATATGTTCCTCCTCTTTCTTTATAAATCAATTAATTAAGAATAATAACTTTAACATGGAAATCAATCAAAATAAATCCATATTATACAAGTTAACTTCATTGTACTTTAATACGATTATAACCGTGTTATTCTTTTGTTATCTTATTGTTAATCCTATGATAAAATCAGAAAATATTTTTATGTTCTCAATTTGTTAATGTCCCTCCCTCAATAATTATTCCTTTTACTTTAACGACAAAAAAACTATCGAAAATATATACTTCTATAATTTTCAGTAGTTCCTCCCCTGGCTACTGCCAAGGCTTTTGTTTCTATTGTTTTTTCTGTCTCTCATCTCTTCAATTCACTATAACTCATTCTATTTATTTTGAAACCTTACTCTAAGTGCTTTTGTTTTCTATGTCAATCATAGCCTTCTATTTCCAACCCTTTGCGATTAAATACTTATTAGGTATTCTCAGCTTCAACTGTTCATCAATATCAGCCCAAAAATCAAGTAAATCGGCGTTGTCATCCCACTCTTAATATATTATCCCAATGAATTAATAATCCAGTTATTCAAATAATATTACTAAATGAGAGTTTTGGGTTTCATTAGTGACTTTGTATCATTCCAACTTAACCTCAATGCTATTAATAATTAATATATTTTCATTTTATCAAGCATCGCTTCCGCTTTCTCTATTTCTTTAATTATAGGACTCGAATAATCTGTAGTATCATCAACAAACATCCTTACGCATCCTATAAAAGAGATATTATCCAAATTCTCCTCTAGTTTAGCCTTACCAATTGCATTTATAAATTTGCTATGAATAGTTTTTATTGCACCATTGTATTTGAGTTCTTTCGAATATTTTTTTTCTAAGTTGTCAATTACTAACTGGCATTGTTCTTCAAACTTTAATTTTGGACTTATTGCCATCCTTATTACCAACTTTCTTTATTCATTTACTCTCTATTTTAACAATTCTCCTACTAACTTTTCTGCTTTGTCCATTTCATCTAATAATGGATTATTATAATCACTATAGCTATCAAGGTATGCTCGTACACCACCTGATATATATAATTTTTCTTTGTTAATTTCATTATTTCTAATCAATTGCAATGCATTTGAATATCTTATATATATTAATTCCATTACTCCCTTTCTTTGATCTTCTTTATATTTTTCGTCAATTAATTTTAGAACTACTTTTAACTGTTCACACAATTTATCTTTATTAGTCATACTAACCCTCCCATTTAGATGGTACAACTCCTATGTCCTTAATCCCAATTTTTAGAGTTTCTCAGCAAGTTCTTTTATTTCTCCCAACAAATTCCACCAATCATACATGCTTTTCACTTCTTTAATATATATTTCACCAAGCCACCTAACGTCACATCTATTTAAAATGTTTTGCTTTATTTCTTGTGATTTTTCTTTACTCATATTTACATCTTGGAGTTGTTTTGTTAACCCTCTTAACTCATTAGCTTCGATTGTCTTATTGTTGTTATCTAAATATTTTGAAGCATCATTTAATTTTATTATTAAATCTGTTGTTAACAACTTTTATCCCCCCTCCTAACGCAACTACTATATGTAGTTTTTAGACCCTACTACATTATTTTTCTTTTAATATTTCATTATGACTTGTAATTCTATTCCATTTATACAATATTCAATATTCTCTCCATTATAACACCACGAAACTTTTGAGTTACTATATTCTAACTCCATATTTTTCTCCTTACTTCAATTTTTTTTGATGCTGCCATGTACTAAATCTACAAACTAAAAATAGGACCAATAGAAAATATTTATCTTAGCACATTATTAAAATCAATCATAATCTTTCTAAATAAATTCAATCTTTTTTCATCTAAATTTTTTGGTTCAATACTTACGTCATACTTATAGAAAAATCTATCAGCTATTTCCTTTTTCAATGACTGTAATTCATCCTTATCCGTATGATTTACGAGAAATTCTAGCCAATCTACTATTTCTTCCATGTGCCAAATAAGTATTTGCTCCTTAGAAACTTTAATCATTTCATTAACTGTGTCTTCTAATTCTTTTAATGTATATATTAATTCTTTATGCTCTTGCGTTGTTATAACTTCCATTTTACTCACTTTTATTCCATAAATTTCATTGAAGTAACTTCTATCCATGAATTTGTAATTATAGCTCATAGATTAGACATATTTATATCACATGAATGCATTGTTGGTCAACCTCAATTAGCTGTCAACCATAGCCCCCTTCTTAAGGACCTATTTTCATTTAACTAGGAACTTTATAACCATCTATAATAAAATGTCATAGTCCATTCACCAAGCTTTTGAAGTAACATCAAATTTAATCCTACGGTTAAACAAATCTTACCACTTTGGTCAGCATATTTAAACTCTTTAAATAGTAATTTAACTAATCTTAAATAAACAAATCTAATGAGTTGTTGTAATGGATGGAAAAATGATTTGGTAAAGGATATAAGAATTCTTTTGTATTAGACAGAAAAAGAAAACCATCATTTCTGACGATTCTCTCCTTCTTTATTCTTATTTTTCTTTCATATTCGCCCAAGTGGTTAACCCCTTCCGCGTTTGGAAGTGAAACGGACAAGCGCTGTTGCTAATATATAATTATTATATAAGATATCCATCTAATACACGTTTTATGTTTTCTTCGACTTTGTCCGGCTTTCCTCCGAATCTATCAACAGTATACTGGTCTATCCATTGTTTATCTCCACTTAATAAATCTTTCCAATTATTTAATAGTCCCGAAGAAATAGCTCTGAATTCTGATTCAATTTTACTAATAAAACCATTTGTTTCTCCATACTGGCTTCTATCTTTATCCGTAAATCTGCTGCAAATAAAATTTGTCATCCAATATGAAAATATATCCGTATTTATTTTGCATATATATTCTATATCTATGCCTTCCCTAGATATAGAAAATACAATCGCGCACTTGGAATTTACTAATGCAATTTTATCATTTTTAATACTTTTAACTTGATAGTTGTAATCTTTTATAATATCATTAAAAATCTTTTCTACTTCATCTTTATAATTCATCATTTACTTAATTCCCTTCGTAGGTATCATAAGTTTCGTAGCTGAATCAAAAACATATCCTTTACTTTTTCAAACAATCAGGTGCATCTTCTGTTTCCATCATTAATTTCACCGATACACCTACGCCAGCAACTACTGCACCTTTTCCTAGACCATATCCACCCTTTAACGACATTTCAGAAGGAAAGTCTCCCAATTTTATAAGTGCAAGTTACCAAGCCTAACAAATGATTTTCAGATGTTATTTTGAAATATATTAATCATAATTTTAGGTGCTAAATAGCTAATAGCTTTTACATATACTTACTCTCATATTATCATATTATCATAGAAGTTATTTTCTGATTGCATGCCATATATCCCCTTCATCATCAACTTATAACCATTATCTAATTGAAAATATTGTGCATCC
Source organism: uncultured Clostridium sp. (assembly GCF_937920395.1). Lineage (GTDB taxonomy): Bacteria > Bacillota > Clostridia > Clostridiales > Clostridiaceae > Clostridium_AD. Next base: position 10,923 of record NZ_CALEVF010000277.1, read on the forward strand.
ATGTTATCTGCCATAATGGTATATGCAGTTGCCCCGATATCACCATATTTACCCAAAACAACATCATCAGCATTATTAGGTCCTTTTATAGCATTAAAAGAAATTTGTTCTGCTTCTTCTAATAAAAGTATAGCTTCATTTATCCCCGCACTACCTTCAATCACATATGAAGTAGAATATGCTATTACTTTTTCCTCCACATGAGATGATTTAATACATCCGCTCCTAAATTAACTAATCCTTTTCCTAAATCTACTGCTGTTAAGCCAGATATCTTCCCCCCTTATGCTTGAAAAACATAGTTATTAACATTTTCGATTCATTTTTAGAGTTTCTCAGCAAACATTTATTTCTTCAAGTAAATTCCACCATTTATACATGTTTTTCATTTCTTTTATAAATATACATTTATATAAGGTGATGTTATTTAACTATATTACAGCCTTCTATTTTACCAGTATCTACATTAATCAAATAGTTTCTACTATAAAAATCAGAAGCATACAAAATATTATCTTTTATACCCATTTGTTCATATGGAAGATTTTTCAGATTTGGATAAATCAAATTTAAATTTTCTGATTGCCATACTACTTTTCCAAACTTATCTATACAATAAATATTGTTAATATCATCTTTTGTAAAAGGAATACTCAAAAGAACTATTACTTTATCAAAATATTCTATAAAACTTCTTATATTAAAATTAAATTCTAATTTTATTGAATCACTAAATAAGATATTTTCTTTTATACTATACATGATTTTCTCCTATTTTAAATCTTATACTAATTGCAGAATCTCCACTTCTCGGGTCCTCATATGAAGCGATATTTGCCCAATCAAGTAAATATTCTATAGCTCCCGGCCTTATATTATCTGGCTCACCTAGTATAGATTTCATAAAATTATCTTGACTCTCTTTTATTAATTTCACTTTATAATTAGACCAATTTTCATAGTTATTAACTAGTTCTGGATTTGCATCATTTATTTGTATAGAACTTATTCTTTCCAGATTATTAAAAGCTACCATAATCCAACTATTGAATCCTTCAATTTGCACTGGACTTTTAAATCTAAATACTTTACTTTTATCGGTATATTTTCTTAATTTATTTCGAAATAATAATATAAATTCAGATTTAGTGATTGTATTATCTATATCTAAACCATCTATTTGGATTTTTGAATCTAGTCTATTCACAGCATTCACCTAATATCCCTTTCCACCCATTTCAATTATTTTTTCTGTAATCTTATCATAATCATCAAGAGGCATTTTGTGATTTTATTTGTTTATTACTTATACATGCTATTTATAAGTTTCATACTAAGAAAATAGTTACATTTTTTTTTTTACTGTCCCACTATATTCAATATTACTTTATCATTTTCTAGTAATGTTACAATTGATATCTTATTAAATACACTATTTTCTATTATAGAATTTGCATATATAGTTACTTTTCCTTCTACTCCTTTCGCAAACCTCTTTTCTAAAGTACACCATAGCTCATGAGCTTGTTATTTTTCTACTTTCTTATCTGGATCAAACAAATAAAGAGATTGAAATTCCTTTGCTGCTTTTGTTGATTCCATTGTGCCCTCTTCAATCTCAGTTTTATCAATTGGCATATATTTAAACCCTATACTACATTCATTAAATGCTATATCTCTATTCCACTCTATTGACCTTATATCATTTAGAATTTTATCTCTATTTTGCCTTACCCATTTTGCAGAACATCCCTTCCACATTTTATCATTTGGAGTATAAATAATATCTGCTTCCCCAACCATAGGTTCAATGTTAAAAACAATTTTTTCATCACCATTAATATAGCTTAAATATTTCCAACCCATTTTTATACTAATTCCATTTTCCATCTTAACCATATGTATCACCCCTATTCTATTTCAAGTATATCGCTTGAATAATCAATATTTTTTATATCTACCTCTACTAATTTAAATTCATTAGTATATATCCCTTTATGACCTTCTAGTCTCATTGCAGCAGAAACCCTTTTTATAATCTCATACCGTTGTGTCCTACTCAACTTAATCTCTAAACTCTGTGTTTTATCTAGTACTTTTTCTATTGATACCCATAATACCTCATCACGTACATCAGCAGTTGGTAAAGAAATTAAACAACTCATATCTTCATACTCAAGATTGTGCATTCCGTTTGTTCCAGCTTTAAATTTTTCTTCATACTTATTCATTCTCATCTCACCCACCTTATATTAATATGTTTTACATTTGTATTGCCTGCCAAATGATGTAACTCTGTTTTCCAAAACATTATATATAGCTTTATTTCTTCTAGAACATTTTTAGCAAATGCTGTGACCACGCCACTAGCACCGTCAGCCTACCTACTTGAGAGTGTATTCAATATTGCCTTGACTTTTTGTTCTGTTAGACCATATTCAGTATATAACCCGTCACCTTTACTTGCAACTTCCCCAACCTTAGAAACCGAGTTTTCTTTACTAAGTCCTTTAGTTAAAAGACCTCCCCCAAGCACATATGGAGTAGAATATGCAATACCTTTTTCTTCTACAGTATCTGATGTACTTTTTGCCGTTCCTTCTGCTCCTAAATCTACTGCTATTAAACCGAAATCCTTAACTAATTCAACGGTGCTATCCTATGCATTCGTGTATTTAAAATAAAGCTTACCTTCTTTATTACTATATTCATCATCCTTATTCTCATAGGAATCTACTTTTTTATAATATATATATTTATAATTTACTTAATGATATTATAAAGTCAAAAAATCACCTAATATATTATAATTAGGTGATTAAATGTTCTATTTTTCTATTTTTCTATTTTTCTATTTTTCTATTTTTCTATTTTTTTATAATTGTATTTATGCCATTAAAAATAGCATCTCTTAATATTTCAGAGTAACTGTTATATCCTTTTTCTAATTTTATTTTATCAAATACTTGTTTGACTTTACCATCAATAATAATTGTTAATCCTTCTACTGGTTCACTATTTTCATCTTTTTGAAATTTTTCACTTTGAATTGTTAAATAATTTTCACTCATTTGCTCCGCCTAAAATTTTTCTACTTCTTTATTATACACTTGTTTTATGACATCTACTCCATCTATTATCCAGTAAACCATGCTACGTGGGATATATCGTGTAAAATCCTCAATTTTACCAACCCATCCTTTTGATATATATTTTTCAAATCTAAGTGGTTCTGGATAGCAAGAATATAGTCTCTTTTTATCAAAATCAACGAATAATGAAGGTGAAAGTTCTAATATTGTTTCTTCAACATCTTTATTTTTAACTAAAACCATTAATTCACCATAATTTGTTTTATAGTCCTCAATATATTTTAAAAATATATTCGCGTTTTCTTCACTAACAATTGGCATATCAAATCGTTCTAAAAAATCATCTAATACCTCATAATTTATTCCATTTTCATTATAATCGTTAATCCATTTTACTTGATCTAATATCCATAATTCTTTATCTGTGACGTACCAGTTAAATTCACTATTAAAATTTACCCCTACAATTATATTTTCAGCATATTCTGGTTTGTTTTTCATATATTCCTCCAAGCTTTATAATAAATAACATAGTTAGTATAAATATTATATCTATTTTGTTGTTTTTCCATTAGTCCCGTATTCCTCAATCCATTCAACCCATGGAGATGGGAATTCATACGAAGTTCCAGGCGTTGAAGGATCTACAATTTTAGTTACTGTTTTTCCTTAATTTAATGGATTATTCTTATATCCCTTCTGAGGTATAGCACTTTCCTTTAAAAAGTCATCAAACCAATTTGGCACCTCAAATTCTACTATTCCAGCACCCTCGCCTCTAAAATTTTTAAAATGGTGTGCATGTTCTAAATCTCCAGTGCTTATATTTAAATTAGATGTTTTATTTGGTATACTTATTTTACCTTCATCACCTATACTAATCCTACTTCTACTTGCATTAGGTGGTGTTCCACCTTGAACCCTATAATATTTAACAGTAGCAGTATTATTTACTGCTACATCTACCTTTGTAACAACTTTCTCTACATCTACAACTTCCCCAACCTTAGAACCAGAACTGGCTTTACTAAGACCTTTAGTTAAAAGCACTCCTCCAAGCACATATGAAGTAAAATCTGCTATTCCTTTTTCCTCCACAGTATCTGATGCACTTTGTGCCATTCCTTCTGCAAGTATAACTGGATCTTTCAATACTGACGACACTGTTTTAACGTATCCTTTAATATCTTACATTTCATTTATGTACCTTTTACAATATTCTCGTTTCTCGCAATGTTTTTGCATAATATGAATAGAGTCAATGTTCCCTCTATTAGAAACATTGACTCTATTCATATTATGATATATATAATTTCTCTTAAAGTCATAGCTTACTACATTTTTAGAATTATTAAGTAATGGTTTATTAGTACAATCATATTAGTTAAATTAAATCTTTTAACTCATTTCTCATTATGTGTGTTTCTAAATCAGCTAATCTAACTGGAATTGGAAGCCTGCTCTCTTTATTTATTAATTTAGATACTATCTGAGTACAGGTCTCTAAATCAATGTAGTTACCACACGATATAAATATAGGTTTTACATTCTTCCTGGTTCTAAGTACTCTACCATATATTTCTTCATTTATCATAATATCATTATATGATCCTTCCTCATCTTCAGGCATATTAAAATCTACTCCATCAACTTTCAAGTAACTTTTAGCCACTCCTATTGTAGGTTTATTTAAGAAAAAGGATGCATGTGTAGCTATTCCCATGTGATTAAAATGTAAATATCCATTGCCATCAAATATAAATATATCTGGTTCTAATATCGATTTTTTCACAGTTTCAAGTATTAGTGGTAATTCTCTAAAAGCCAAAAATCCAGCTACATACGGTGTAGTTATTTTACCATAACAATACACTTTTTCGGCTACTTCTTTTGTTTTGTAATTAATTACTACAATACAACATACGCCATAATGTTCCTCTCCCTTTTCCCAATAAGCCAAATCTATTCCTGCACAAAAATTAACATCTTCTTCTTTAAAAGAATTCACTAACTTAATCTTGTTTGTTAAATTATTTTGAATAAATAAAAACTCTTCTTCTGATTTTGCTTCAAAGTTATGTATATTTCTAATATTCATTTTAATGTCTCCCGATCCTTTTACTCCAAGCCCTTTCTCTTTTTAAACTATTAATATCTTCTTCTGTTGGAGCTAGCTGTTCTTTAATTAATTTTCCTTCACAATCCCATTCCTTTAATTTCAAACAGAAACTTAATTCATACTCACCAACCGATTTTAAATTTCCATTTTCAAACCACACTTCTTTTTTACCTGTTATTCTTCCATACTCCATATATTGCCTACTTTTTATATTATTATTTTTGTAGAAGTTAGCATAGTCTCCATTTGGAAATCCCTCTCTATAAAATGAATAATATATTAATTGTCCGTTATTATACAGTTCATATGATAATCCAGTAAAAGGGTTCCCCCCCTCATCTGCAGGATTGTCTAAAATTCTATCACTACAATATTCACCCCATAGATTATCAAAATCAATTCCATTCTCAATTACATATTTTTTATCTAATATATCATTTTCCATATTTTAACACCTCTGGGAAATAATTTGATCCTATTGTTATATATTCACAATGTGGGCATTTCGCCATCGGAACACCCGCTGGTATTTTTCTACTAATTTTTCTAACACTTATTACATGTACCATGAAATCACATAACCTTGCATAATTTCTTGCTAACAAAGCCTCATTTAAAGCGTATACTTCAGCATGTGTATATACTCTTAAGTTAATCCTATTATTTATTTGTTCTGATGTCAACTTACCATATTTCCCTATTAAATAATCAATTCTACTTACATCAACAGCTTCCCCAGCCTTAGAAACAGAACTAGCTTTACTAAGTCCATTTCAATACTATTCATTTATTACATAAAAGTATTTATAGTTGTAATTAAATTACACATGATTTTCTCATTTCATTCATCTCTTTATCTGATATGTTTTTTAGTAATAGACCCCGAAATAACATATCTTTATCAAAAAAGACATATGTATCACTACTTACTACATAACCATTTAAATCACCATAGCTACCTTTATCAACAACATATATATTGTCTTTATATAAATTTATATTAAATATCCTTTTACATGTTTTTTCTGTATGATTTTCATCAAAATCATGGCTGTCTATTTGAATATTATGGTTTTCTAGTATGATATTTATATCTAAACTTTTCTTTATTATTTTTTCATTCTGTACAAAAAAGCTTACATATTCTATCATTTTATTTTTAGGATTAATTGCGAAATCTAGCGATGGCTTTATTTTATCTTCAAAATAATAATGATAATTTTGTCCTACTGATTTTGGATTAACGTTTATTTTAAATAATACTAAGTCTTCTCCCATCCCTTCAATTTGCCTCATATACTCAAGTTTTGAATCTTTAACTTCTATTATCACTTTAAATTACCTCCTATTGAATCACTGTACCACTTTTTTAAGTGTCCAGTCTACAGGTACCAGTTTAAAATAGAAATTCCTTATATCTTGTTCTATTTTTGTATTCTTTTAAAAATATCTTAGTTTCATTCATATTCTAGCAATGATTCCCAAAAGTCACCAGACACACTTAATCTATAAATCAAAATCTTTTTCATCGAGTTTATGGTCATAAACAAATCTATATATTTCTGATTTTAATAACTCCATATCTATTTTTTTACTAAATATAAATCCTCTTTTACCATTTACATTTTTTAATTGAGTTATTATTTCCCAATAATCCATTTCTTCTTCAAAATCATACAAACTCAATACTTTCCAAAGATTTTTTCCTGCTTTTTCAACATATACAATTACATTCTCACCATCAAATTCATCAATTATCAATCTAACTTTTTCCATTTTATCCTCCACATATTAATGTATTTGTATACTATTCTTAAAAAACAACATATTTATTTTGTTTCAATATCATATAGATGATAATATTTATCATACAAACCACAACAAGCATCCATACCAAGATTAGTGCTTGTTGTCTTTTCAATTACAGCATCCCATGAGCCATATTTTTCTAATGCCATTTTTGGTGTCATTCCTAATGAATTCTTATAAGTATCCAATACGCTTAGACTCTGGATTTGGTAAAAAGCCATATACAGAATCTTGATTTTCTATTATATCTTTCGCCGCCTTAGGATTATCCATAGGATTATTCTTATATGTAAATATAGCTTTACCTTCATCTACCTTTGTAACAACTTTCTCAACATCCACAACTTCCCCAGCCTTAGAAACAGAACTGGCTTTACTAAGTCCTTTAGTTAAAAGTACTCCACCAAGCACATATGAAGTAGAATATGCTATTCCTTTTTCTTCTACAGTATCTGATGCACTTTGTGCCATTCCTTCTGCGAGTATAACTGGATCTTTCAATACTGACGACACAGTTTTACCGTATCCTTTAGTTTAAGTAATACACTTTTTTAAGCAAACAGGTGCATCTCCTGTTTCCATCATTAATTTCACTGCTGCACCTGCACCAACAACTACTACTGCACCTTTTTCAATACCATATCCACTCTTTAGTACATCACCTGCTAAATTAACTAATCCTTTCCCTAAATCTACTGTTGTTAAAGCAAAATCTTTACCTTCCTCAACAATACTCGTAAGCGATGGAACAAGCACCGTAATGTAAATTAACCTACGGTTTGATATACTTT
>NZ_CALEVF010000278.1 GCF_937920395.1 uncultured Clostridium sp.
TTCTATTTTGTTTACTCCATTTAGCTTGCTGCTCTGCATCTTGAAGTATCTTTATATTTCTCATGATTTCCTCTACTCTAATTTTAGCTGCCTGCTTCTTTAAAATCTCTATGTTTTCACTAGACATATCTAAAATATCATAAACATCATCACTTACCTTAACCATCAAGAGATTTCTCATATGTGTGGTCATATCTTTTATAAATACATATATATCTTTTCCACTAGAAACTATATTATTTATGCCCTTTATTGAGGTTTCTATGTTTCTATCTATTATACTATCCGAAAGCTTTATAAGGCTCTCATTAGTTACAAGACCTAACATTTCTACAACATTATCATACTCTACCCTGCCACCATTCATTGATATTGCCTGATCTAGAATGCTTAGGGCATCTCTCATTGCTCCATCAGAAATTCTTGATATTAATTTCAAACTATTATCTTCGGCAAAAACACCTTGCTCAGTAACTATTTTTCTAAGCCTATCAAATATGTCTGAACTTTTTATTCTTTTAAAATCAAACCTTTGACATCTCGACAATATAGTTATTGGCAGTTTTTGAGGATCAGTTGTTGCTAATATGAATATTATGTTACTCGGTGGCTCCTCAAGTGTCTTTAAAAAAGCATTAACTGCCCCTATTGATAACATATGAACCTCATCTATAATGTAGACCTTATACTTAGCTTCTTGTGGTGGATACTGAACATCTTCAATTATATCACGTATATTATCTACCCCATTATGTGATGCCGCATCAAGTTCTGTAACATCTATTGCTGTTCCTGCATTTATTTTTTTACACATTTCACATTCATTGCAAGGTTCACCATTATCCGAATTTAAACAATTGACCGCTTTGGCTAATATCTTAGCTGTTGAAGTTTTTCCAGTCCCTCTTGTACCACATAAAAGATATGCATGAGCTATTCGCTCACTGTTTATTTGATTTTTTAGAGTTATAGTGACATGTTCTTGGCCTACTACATCTCCAAAAGTTCTTGGTCTCCACTCTCTATATAAAGCCATATATGCCACAAATATCACCTCTTTTAAATAATAGTATTTATTTTGTTTTAAATACTTATTAATTTGAAATCTTATTTTAGAATAATTAAACTCACATATTTACCTAATTATATCATTAATACTGTTTTAATTCATAAGTAAAAAAAAGATACCTTTAAAGGTATCTTATAATTCTTATGTAGACCGTACACCTCGCTTCGATAAATAAACTATGCGCGATACCTATACAGTTAGCTCAAACCAGGTTGATCCACGGCACATGAAAGTGTTCACTTACCGCTGCTTCCTTCCGAATCTCACGGGGTTCATGAATTTTCATTGCGTGGGGCCCAGTTCTCAACACCACTTATACAAGTCAGACCACACATTTTATAACCTAAGCGAGGAATTCACCCCTGCTGTAGCGGATTGCAGGCTGAGGGCACCGCTAACTCCCCGGCTAGTACGGAAATATAAACTGGCGGAAAAAGAGGGATTCGAACCCTCGGTAGGGTTTCCCCTACACACGCTTTCCAGGCATGCTCCTTAAACCACTCGGACATCTCTCCACAGAGTACTTTAATTTTGTATACACATAAGTAGTGCAACATAAATGATTATACTATTAAAAAATAGTAATTTCAATAGTTATTGCTTAAAATATTATTAAGAATTTATAAATCTTTAATATCACAATATATAATGTTTCTCAATCTGCTTATATACATCTAGTATTGGTTGTTTTCGTTATAATAATTAATAATAGTGTGAATTACTTTTTCTATAGTTTATTACAATAAACATAATCCACAGAGCAATACCTGCTAAACTTATTAGCTGAGCCACTCTTATGCTACCTATCATTAAACTATCAGTTCTTAATCCTTCAATAAAAAATCTTCCTAAAGAGTATAATCCTATATAAGTAAAAAAGACTGTTCCATGCTTTAATGCTTTTGTTAACAAACAAACTAATAATAAACATACCGCTACATTCCATATAGATTCATAAAGAAAAGTTGGGTGATAATATACTCCATCTATTAACATACCCCTTTGTATGAAATTTGGAAATATGCTTATAAACCCCTTGGTAACCGGCCCACCATGAGCTTCACTATTAAAGAAATTTCCCCATCTTCCTATAGCTTGTGCAATAATTATAGATGGTGCTGCCACATCAACGAATTTTAACAAACTCTCTTTTTTATGTCTTGTATATATATATGCTGCTAACATCCCAAATATAATTCCTCCATGGATAGCGAGCCCACCTTGGCGTATATTAAAGACTTCTATTAAGTTATCCTTATATAGACTAAATTCAAAAACAACATAATAAGCTCTAGCTCCAATAATAGCTATAGGAAAAGATATTAATATAATATTTAAAAACTCATCATAATCAAGGCCTTTTAACCTAGAAGTAAAATTAGCTAATGTAATTCCAACCATTAACCCTGTAGCAATAAAAATACCATACCATCTAATAGTAAGTCCAAATATATTAAAAGCTATTGGATCCATAATCAATTTCTCCTTTGTCTTACAGTTATAATAATTTTTTATAAAAAATATATAATGTATAATATATAATTAAAACTCAAATATAAATCAAATCTGCTTATCTATAATTAGTCTTATCACAATTGTCTCTGACTATGATAAAAAAGTAAAGATAAATATACATAAATACTTTTTCTCATTAATTATGGATTAAATTCTAGTACATTTCATTCTTCTTTCAAAAATAAGTAAAATTCACCCCTAAAAGCAAACATAATCGTCTACTCACTTAGGAGTGAATTTAACTTTATAACTTTATAACTTAATATTTTTTATTTTTACATTATTTGCTAATGCCATTAATAGCATTAATTTTATTTTTAACAACAACATCCTTCTTTAAAATCGAAATCATAATACCAGTTACTATTGAACCCACTAGTATTGCAATTATATATCCAACTAAATTAGTAACTGCATGAGGTATAAATAAGAGAAATATACCACCATGTGGAGCTATTATAGCCGACTTAAATATCATAGATAATGCCCCCGCAACCGCAGCACCTACCATTGTTGAAGGTATTATTTTAAGTGGATCTGCTACAGCAAATGGTATTGCACCTTCTGTTATAAACGAAGCCCCTAATGCCCAAGCAGCTTTTCCTGATTCTCTTTCTTCTTCTGTAAATTTCTTTTTTGCTATTACTGTTGCAAGTGCAATTCCTAGTGGAGGAGTCATTCCTGCCGCCATTACTGCTGCCATTATCATAGAAGCGTGTCCTGCTACCAAAGTAGATACTCCAAAAGTATATGCTGCTTTATTAAATGGTCCACCCATATCAAAAGCCATCATTAAACCAATAATAATTCCAAGTAGTCCTGCATTTGCTCCACTTAAATTAGTTAAGTATTTTGACATTGCCATAGTTAAAGCACTTACGGGTTTTCCAATAACATATATCATTACAAGTCCTACTACTAATGTAGATAAAACTGGCAATATTATAACTGGCATTAACCCTTGTAATGATTTTGGTAATTTTATTATTTTCTTTAAGAAAACCACAGTGTAACCAGCTATGAAACCCGCTGCCATAGCACCTAGAAATGCAGCACCTACCGTTGCCGCTAGCATACCGCCAACCATACCCGGTACAAGACCTGGTCTATCCGCTATAGAAAATGCTATATACCCTGCAAGTACTGGATACATAAGTGCCATAGCATTACCGCCACCAATATTCTTTAATGCTTCTGCTATAGATCCCGGAACTTTAAATGCATATATTCCAAAAGCAAAAGAAAGTGCAATTAAAATACCACCAGCTGCTACAAACGGAATCATATAAGAAACCCCTGTCATAAGGTGCTTATAAATACCCTTTCTTTCAACCTTTTCTTCTTTAATATCTTTAGATTTTTCTGAGACATCTTTATTTTCAACTTTCATATCTATTGCCTTTTGAATAAGTCCTTTTGCATCTTTAATTGCATCTTTTACTCCAACTTCAAGTATAGTTTTTCCTGCAAAACGTTCCTTTGAAACATTAGTGTCAGCTGCAATTATTACAACTCTTGCTTCTCTAATCTCAGACTCTGTCAATTGATTTTCTGCTCCTACAGAACCCTGAGTTTCTACTTTAATTTCAATACCCATTTCTTCTCCGGCCATCGAAAGAGCCTCAGCTGCCATATAAGTATGTGCTATGCCTGTTGGACATGAAGTTATTGCAACAAATTTCATAAATATTCCCCCTATTAATTTAATTTAAATTTTTTAAATCATTGTAAGATTTATAGATAACATATAATGTCTATTTTTCTAATAAAGTGATTACTTCTTCAGGGCTAGTTGCTTTCATTAAGCTTTCTCTTAAATCTTTATGCATTAACTTTCTAGAGAGCTGGCTTAATATTTTTAAATGCTCATCACTTGATTCTTCAGGTACAGCTATTAAAAAGAATATATGAGCTAATTCATCATCCATAGATTGATAATCAATTCCATCAACGCTTCGCCCAAACACTAAAGCTGCCTCTTTAACTCCACTGCTTTTTCCGTGGGGAATAGCTATTCCCATACCAATACCTGTTGAAAATTCCTTTTCTCTATCTGATACAGCCTTCATATATTTATCCTTATCTAGTAACTTGCCATTCTCATCTAACATTGTTGACATTTCTATAATTACATCCTTTTTCGTTTTACTAGTAAGCTCAAGTTTAATTAGATTAACATTTAATAATTCAGTTATATTCATTAATAATCATCCTTTCTTATAAGTATTTTATAGTTACTTCTTTTTTTAGCTCTTCTATATCAATTAACCTTCCCGTCTGAGTCCCCTCAGTCATTACATTAGCAGCACTGGTTGCACAAGCAAGTTTCATAGTTTCTTCAAAACTATAGTTATTTTCAATTCCTACAGCCATTGCTGCAACCATTGAATCTCCAGCCCCAACCGTGCTTTTAACTTCTACTTTTAGGCCAACTACCTTTGCAATTTTATCTTGACTTATAACTAATGACCCCTCTGATCCCTGCGAAATTACTACAAATTTAACTCCATACTTTAATATTTTTTTAGCAGTTTCAATAATTTCCTCTTCACTATCAATGCTAATTCCAAACGCCTTTTCAAGTTCACAAACATTGGGTTTTACTATATAAGGACCAGCCTTAATTCCCTGCATTAGCATATCACCATCTGCATCTAATATAACTCTGCCACCCTTGCTTTTTATATCATTAATTATTTCACCATATATGTTACTACTCACTCCACTTGGCACACTGCCAGATAGGATTACTAAGGATTTTTCACTACAATACTCAATAATTTTTCGTTTTATATTGGCAATGTTGTCTATTGTTACACTAGGTCCATTCTCATTTATATCTGTATGTGTATTATTAACTTTATCAAATATCTTTATATTAGTTCTAGTTTCTCCGTTTACAGATAAAAAATCATTGTCAATGTTTGAATCATTCAAATATTCTTTTATTTGATTTCCACTATTTCCACCCACAAAACCTAGCGCTAAGCTTTTATGCTTTAATACCTTAATAACCTTAGATACATTAATTCCCTTTCCTCCAACATCAACTCTTGTGGATGTAATTCTATTAACATTACCAATTTTAAAATTATCTATTTCAATAGTTTTGTCTATCGCTGGATTTAATGTCACTGTTATTATCATTTGCTCACCCCCATAATTATTTTGCTTTGATAATTTTTATACCTTGTTCTTCAAACTCTTCAAATATGACATTATCTATTTGATTATCTGTAATTATAATATCAACACTATCTAAATTTACTATTTTAGCAAAGTAGACAGTTCCGAATTTAGTATGGTCACATACTACTATAGTTTGCTCTGCAATTTTTATCATCTCTCGTTTTGTATTAGCTTCAATAATATTGGGTGTAGTTAAACCATTAATGCTACACAGCCCATTAGTTCCTATAAATGCCTTATTAACCCTAAAATTTTTAAGTGCATTATCCGCTACTGGTCCTACCATTGCTCTTATCTCCCACCTAAGTGTACCCCCAGTAATAATAACTTCGACTTCTCTTTTTTTAGCAAGCTCATAAGCTACATCCACAGAATTTGTTAAAACAGTTATATTTTTAGCTGTTATTTGCCTCGCAATGCTAATAGTTGTTGTGCCTGCATCTAATGCTATTGTGTCACCATCTTCTATAATTGATGCTGCATATTTTCCAATAGATTCTTTTTCATCATAAAACTTATCTATTTTCTCCGAAAAAGTAGGTTCAAATTTAGTATTAACATTTAGTACCGCGCCTCCATGAACTCTTTTAATCATTTGATCCTCTTCTAACTCTTGAAGATCACGTCTAATAGTAACTTCTGAGACTTCATATTGCTGAGATAAATCGCACACCTTTACTTTTCCATATTTATTTAAACTACTTAATATTTTTGATTTTCTTTCTTCAGGAAACATATAATTTATTCTTCCTTTAATTTTATTTGTTTTATTTTATTTTAATATTTTATGTTCGTTTATAATTTTTTTCACTTCGTTTACTTTCACTTGTGTTCATTTTAATATATTATGATAACGTTGTCAATACAAAAACATTATTATTTTTACTTTATTTCAAAAAAATAAAAACGAAGCATATTAGCTTCGTTTTTATTATATCAACACCTATTAAAATATATACTTTATGATTACAATTATTTTAGTTTTCTTTTTCTAATTCTTCTTTTAATATATTCTCTATCATCGGTGTACATCTATGACCTCTACATCCACCTGAACCTGCTCCTGTTACCTTTTGAACATCCTCTAATGTTTTTGCACCATTTTTTATAGCCTTTTTTATTGTAGCCTTTGATATAACTTTACATAAACATATTTTTGTAAGTTTATCAAGTACGTTCTTATTTATATTGTTTTCCATAATTATTTCTCCTTTAGATTATCTTTTATCTTTAAAAAAATCAGTTAATAAATTACCACATTCCTCATTATATAACCAATTTATTTCTGTCCAATGATTTAGATCATCATTTTGAATAACGTTAATAACAGAACCACAAGCTCCTACACTAGGATCAAACATACCTATATATAGTTTACTTATCCTAGACTGTAATATAGCACCTGCACACATTGGGCATGGTTCTAAAGTTACATACATATCACATCCTGTTAATCTCCAACTACTTAAAACTGCGCAAGCTTTTTTTATAGCCAAAACTTCTGCATGGGCAGTGGCATCCTGCATTATTTCCCTTAGGTTATGTGATCTAGCAATTATTTTATTATCTTTTACTATGACTGCACCCACAGGAACTTCATTCAATAATAGTGATATCTTTGCTTCTTTTAATGCTTCATGAATAAAATATTCTTTCATGTAAACCCCTTATTTATAAATAGTTATTTCTAAATGATTTTTATTTCTTATAGTATACTTCTCAAATAGCATATTTTCAATACAATTATATTTATATGCTTTATTAACCATATAAAACCAATAATTCCAATTTTAAAATTAAAATAATCCATAAATAAAAAACTAGCAAAGTATTCCTTTACTAGTTTTTTGGTGCACACAAGAGGAGTCGAACCTCCGGCCTTCCCCTTAGGAGGGGGACGCTCTATCCAACTGAGCTATGGGTGCATATTTTATTTCTACTTAAATATAATATTACACTTTTATAAATATGTCAACCTACCTGTAGTTTAAAATATAAATTCATAAAATATTTATGCACATATTACGCTGTTTAGCTATTATTAGAATTTTATTTCACTTAATAGTATATAATGTATTATATATACTATTAAGTGGAGGTGTTTTAATTGAATAATGATATAAAGAATTTTTTTCTCGCTGGACTAGGTTCTGCAGCATACACTTTTGAAAAGGCAACGACTTTAATAGATGATTTCGTACAAAAGGGTAGACTTACCCTTGATGAGGGTAAGTGTTTATCTGAAGAACTAAAACGAACTATAAAAGAAAAAAAAGAAGATGAAAGCACTTCAATAAAAGATAAAACTGCTTTAACAAAAGCAGACATGATTTTACTTCTAAAAGATATGAATTTTGCAACTAAAGAAGATATTGAAAATGTAAATAAAAGATTGACAAATTTAGAAATAAGTCACTCATAACTCTCCAAGTTCAACCCTGATAAGAGTCCTAATTTTATATAGGGCTTTTATTTACAATTACATATCTAAAAAAGAATTACTTTTAAATCAATGTTACATATTGTTACAATTAAAACTTCACTAGGAATACAATTTACCTTCTGAAGTCATTAATATTAATAACCCTATAGCTATAAACAGCTGTAAAGGTGATAATTTAAGTGAGGTATAAAATGAGACGAAGTTCTGTTAATCGATTCAAAAAAATTGTTAAAGTTCTTGGTTCTTATGGCTTTGGATACATTGTAGACTCTAAGTTTAATAAACAAAATAAACTCCCTGAAAATTTGAGAAAAGCCTTTGAAGAACTTGGCCCTACTTTTATAAAAATCGGACAAATATTAAGTACGAGAGCCGATTTATTACCACCTGATTATATATTAGAATTATCAAAGCTCCAAGATAGTGCACCTGCGGAAAGTATTGAAACTATTAAGAAAGTATTTTTCGATCAATTTTCGCTATCAACTACTGAGTGTTTTAAATCTTTTGACGAAAAACCCTTAGCCTCTGCATCTATTTCTCAAGTACATAAAGCCACTTTAAAAGATGGTCGCAAAGTTGTAGTAAAGGTTCAACGACCTGATATCGCTGAAAAAATGAAAACAGATATTTCAATATTAATTCGCATAGTAAAGTTTGCTAAAACAAAATTTGCTGATGCACTAATAGACCCAGAAGAAGCGCTCCATGAAATACTTTTAACCACTGAACTTGAACTTGATTTTAATAATGAAATTGAAAATATGGATAAATTTAAAAATTTTAATAAAGATATAACATTTTTATATGTTCCGTATGTTATTCAAGATTTATCAGGTACTAGAGTTATAACAATGGAAAGAATTTATGGTTTTAAAGTTGATGATATGAAAAACCTTCTAATAGGCCATTATGATGTTAATGATTTAGGTAAAAAATTGGCGTTATCTTACCTAAAACAAATCCTACAAGATGGTTTTTTTCATGGCGATCCACATCCTGGAAATATATTTATATGTGAAGGCAAAATTTGTTTTATTGACTTCGGAATTATGGGTAATCTTTCAAATTCCTTGAAATCATCCTTAAATGATATGATATCAGCGATTGCCCTTAACGACATAAATAAAATGATTTCCGCTCTTTTAACTGTAGGAATAAGAAAAGGTTATGTTGATAGAAATAAACTCTATGAAGATTTAGATTATCTCATCATAAATTACCTCTCAACCTCTTTAAGTAATATTCAAATTTCCGTTATGCTTTCAGAAGTTTTTGATATAGCTAGGCAAAACAACATACGTCTACCTCGTGATTTTACACTTTTAATAAGATCACTTGTAATTTTAGAAGGTGTAATCACAAGCATCGCACCTGATATAAAAATAATAGATATAGCTATCCCTTATGTAAAAGCTAATAATAAATTTTCTATATTAGAACATTTAAATTTTAACACTTTACTTGTGCACTCATATTCGTTTATGAAAGACTCATTTAGACTTCCATCAAAAATCATAGAATTATCTGATAGCTTGCTAAGTGGAAGGGCCAAACTTCAACTTGAACATAAAAATTTGAGTACCCCTATAAGTGAGTTAAATAAAGGTATAAATAGGTTAGTTTCTGCTCTTATTATATCTTCTACTATTATAGGATCTTCTACAGTTTTAAATTCTAATATTGGTCCTAAAATATATAATGTTACAATTATTGGTATAACTGGTTTTTTAACTGCAGCCTTCATGGGCTTTTGGTTATTGATTTCTATAATAAAATCCGGAAAATTATAATAACAAAATATAATCCTATTAAAATAGAGGTGTTTTTATGATCAAATATTACAATCGAAAAGAAAACAAATATGAGACTGAAAAGGTAGCTGGCGAAAAATATTTGAATTGGTCTTATTCCTCTTCTTCCGGTAAAGGACTAGTTGAATTGTTACTTAAGAGGAAAATTTTTTCTAAATTGTATGGTTGTTACTGTGATACAAAAGTAAGTACAAAAAAAATTAAAAAATTTATAAAAGATTTTGATATCGATATGTCTACATATGCCAAGAGTTATAATGAATACTCATCTTTTAATGAGTTTTTTATAAGGACATTAAAACCAGGTGCCAGAATAATCGATAAAAATGATAGTATTTTGATCTCTCCTTGCGATGGGAAAATATCTGCTTATGAAAATATTGACTTAAATAAAATAGTTCAAATTAAAGGCTTTACATATTCTCTTAAAGAATTACTACAAAATAATAAAATATACAATTTATACAATGAAGGTACTTGCTTAATTTTTAGATTATGTCCAACTGATTATCATAGATTTCATTTTATTGACAGCGGAGTATGCGGTGATACAACTAAAATAAAAGGTCATTATTATTCTGTAAATCCAGTTGCTCTAGAAAATATAAAAAAATTGTTTTGTCAAAATAAAAGAGAATGGAGTATATTTCACTCAGATAATTTTGGTGATACTATTTATATGGAAGTCGGTGCAACATGTGTAGGAACAATTATTCAAAGTTACACACCTAACTCCAAAGTTACAAAAGGCGCTGAAAAAGGGTATTTTAAGTTTGGTGGTTCTACTGTAATTATACTACTTAAAAAAAATGCTGTGAAAATTGATGAAGATATTCTAAATCATTCAAGTCTAGGATTTGAAACCTCTGTGCTAATGGGCGAAGAAATAGGACTGAAATAATATTTCAGTCCTATTTCTAAGTTTATTATATTTTAAATTTTGATGTTATATTTCTTAATTTTTGTACACTGATTTTATTTCCACTTGCTGTATTCTTTATTTCACCCATCTTACTTACAATATCAATACTTTTATCGGATATACTAAGTATACCTTCTGCACCCTCATTAACGGTCCCAGCTACTTGATCTATTGCAACTGCAATTCCATTTATTGATATATTTAAATGTTGCGCCGTTTCATCAAATTCTTTCATGAATTTATTAAAGTTTTTAGCGTCCTCTATATATTCTTTACCTGTTCCCATAATAATTTCATAATTTAAAGAGACCTCTTCATCCATAAAATCTAACATTTTAATAGCACTGCTAGATAGATTTTTTACAGAATCATTTACAACTTTAACTACATTTTGAATACTAGCAGCTGTTGCTCCAGATTGCTCAGCGAGCTTTCTAACTTCATCTGCCACTACTGCAAAACCTCTTCCTGCTTCTCCCGCCCTAGCTGCTTCAATTGCTGCATTTAGAGCTAATAAATTAGTTTGGCTAGTTATATGAAGTATTGAAGTTGCAAGTCCGTGTATCTCCTCAACTGATTTTGAACTATCTATTGCAGATTCTAACTCTTTTTTTATTTTGCCATAAATCTTGTCAGTTTCCTCTTTAGATCCGGTTGTACCTGTAGTAATTCCTGTTGCCTTTTGAACAATATTTTGAGCTAAACTAGTTCCTTCTGATGCCTTCTTAGCTATCACACTTACCATATTCTTCATTTCTCCTGAAGACGCAGAAATTTCCTGGGATGTAGCAGCTGTCTCTTCCATGCCAGCTGATAATGTCTCCGTTTCACTAGAACTTTCTTCAGCTTTAGCTTTCAATATATTCGTAAGGTCTTCAACCGTATGTTCATTACTACTTATATTTTCAGATGCTTCAATTAAATCCTTTACAAGATCTTTTAGGGTCTTTCTCATATTAACTATAGATCTAGCTATATTACCAAACTCATCATTAGTTCTAATTAAACTTTCTAAATGTTCGTCATCACTTAAATCCAATTTAGATGTTTTATCAATTAATAATGTTACCTTAGTTAAAGGCTTTACTAATACCCTTGATATAAGTATACCTATAACTATAGAAATTATAATTACAATTATTGATATTGTATAAACTCCCTGTGCCAATTGTTCCACGGCTTGCCTTATTTGACTTTGATTAGATATTATTTGTGATGACTTTATATATGTAAAAATAGAAATTGTCACCATAGATATAGCTATTAATATTCCGAAAAATAAAGGTATTTTAATCTTAATAGACATACCCATTTTCTCATTTTCACCTTCATGTTTCTTTACAAAATTACGCAATTTAAAACTCATAAAGTCCCCTCCTATTTGTGTTTAGCAGTAGTTTGCTGTGTTTCATTAGTGTAAAATTTTAACACGTTCACGTATTAACATATAATTTATATTTTGTAATATATGTTAATGTATTTGTTAAATATATACTATAATACATTTATCGGATATTAATAAGTACAACTTGAGTACTTTTTTTATTTTATATAATAAAAAATACCTTGAAGAATAGACTTTATTAAAATCGTCTACTCCTCAGGGTAAATCTTAACCTAGTGTGATTCTTTTATTTAATATATGAGTTTCTATATTATTTCTTACCTTTTTTAGATAATATT
The DNA here is from genome assembly GCF_937920395.1 of uncultured Clostridium sp. Classification (GTDB taxonomy): domain Bacteria; phylum Bacillota; class Clostridia; order Clostridiales; family Clostridiaceae; genus Clostridium_AD. Next base: position 12,636 of record NZ_CALEVF010000278.1, read on the forward strand.
TTTAAACCTATAAGTAATCCAGCTCCAATTGTAGATGCAATCCCAGTATACATTGCTACTTTACCTGGAGTTGTTTTAATCTTAGGTGTTTTAACCGAATTATGGTAATCCTCCATCAAATTTTCATATTGTTTCTTGTTGATATTTCCTACACTTATACCCATAATTTCACAATTCATTCCTGCAAAATAATTGATTTTTTCAGTTATGTAACAATTAAATGTATGTATTTTATCTGGAGTTGAACTTCCATCATTCCATAATTCAACTCCAAATAATTCTTCATATATAAATTGATGTTGAAAAATAACTAAAGAGTAATTCCCTCTTTTTGAATGGATTACACTAGTATATCCATTTTTTGCAATTAGATTATCAATATGACCTTTATATAAAACCAAAATATTGCTAGATGAATTTTCATTCTTAATTTTATCAAATAATTCTTCACCATCAAATGAATAAAATAATTCAACCGTAGTTATATTATTCTTCACTAATGCTAATTTGATTATATCTATATATGAATCAATATATTTTATATCTTCTGGAGTTTTATTTTTGTAATCATTTATTACATTTTGAGTTTTTTTATTGAATATACCTTTAATAATTCCCATTTTTTATACCTCTCTTCTTCCGTGTAAATTTTGTTAGTCTTACTAGTTTATCATATATATTGCCCTATTTGTTTGATTAACATAACATATATTTTTAAAATTTAATAAAACAATCTACTTTTACACAAAAATTACGTGGCCAGTTAATTGGGAACGCTTTAATAGCTTCCAGACTAAAACCATTTGCTAAACTTCGTCCCACAATTGTCATAACAATATACATACCAATAACTGTAAAAAATGTCCTAAACATAATATGAGAATTTAAGCTATCTGTTTGTGAAATAAAAGCATTCACTAGTTGCCATAAAAATGCAAGTCAATGCACATATAACACACCCGTAGATTAAACCTTCTTTTGCATTTGTAGGCAAATATATCTCCATAATTTTCTCCTCGCTTTTGTTTAAATTAAAAAAATGCGTTGTATCGACGATAATATGAACGTCGGTACAACACATTAAATTTGCTTTGATTTTTAATAGTATAACATAATATTTTCATTCATGTAATACCTTAATTTTGTTCATTATATTTAGACAAATATATTTTAATTACCATAGCAGAGCTATAAGAAAAAGCTCTTCTACTAATTTCTAACTACAAACATCTTGCTTATCGTTTTCACTACCATGTGCCCTAAGAGTAGCTTCAATTTCCTCAAGAGAACGATTACGTGTTTCAAATACCTTAGAACTAACAAACCATATTGAAATAAAACAAAGGGCTCCATAACCTATGAATAAACTACCCGTCCCAAAGAAATTTAGTAATGGAGGAAATGTTAGTGATACCAACATATTAGCACCCCAATTAACTACACTACTGAATGAGTTGCCGAGTCCTCGAATGTTTAGAGGGAAAACTTCACCAATCATTACCCACATTACAGGTCCCCAAGTAGCTGAGAAAAACCCAATATATACGGTTAATGCAATAACGCAAATAATTGCAGCGGTTAATGACCCATGAGAAAACTTCATTGAAAAACTCATAATTAGTAAAGAAGTCCCCATTCCAATAGATCCATATATCAACATCTTTTTACGATCAACTTTATCCATAATCATGACAGCTACAATAGTAATAATAACATTGAAAATTCCAATTCCAATGTGAGCAAGTAAAGCCGCATGAACACCAAATCCAACCTCAGTAAAAATAGTTGGTGCATAGTAAAGAACTGTATTACAGCCCATAACCTGTTGGAAAATAGCTAGTCCAACACCAATAAGCAATGCCGGTCGAACAAATGCACCAAATAATTCTTTAATGCCGCCACTTTTCATTTCAGCTTGTTTCTTAATCTGAATAAGTTCATTATTAACAACACTTTCATTATGTTTATTCATTTGCTCTAAAACATCTCGTGCCTCAGAAAGCCTACCATCTTTAACTAAAAAACGAGGACTTTCTGGTAATACAAGACCTCCTAGGAAAAGAATCGCAGCTGGAATAGCTGCAAATCCAAGCATCCAACGCCAACCCGTATACAAATCAGAGAAACTGTAATTGGTTATGTAAGCTAATAAAATACCACTCATAACCATTAACTGGAACAAACTTGACACAGAACCACGTTTTTCTGCAGGTGATAATTCTGCTAAGTATGTTGGAATTAAGGCAGATGAAGCACCAACTGCCATACCAAGAACAATACGTGATAAAATCAATGTAGAAAGCCCTGGTGAAAATGCTGATCCAAGTGCACCAAGGAAAAAAATAATTGATGATAGTAAAATCAATTTTCTACGTCCATACTTATCAGACATTGGTCCAATAATCGCAGCCCCTAAAACCGCCCCTAATAATACAGAACTAACAACCCAACCTTGTTGCCATGAATTAAGATGCATTTGTTTTTGAATAAACAGAATTGCCCCTGAAATAACCCCAGTATCATAACCAAACAAAAGACCACCAAGTGCACCGAATACATATATTAAAGAATTGCTAATTTTTCTTTTTCCCTTCATCAAAACCATCCCCTATTTTTATTTAATTTAATTTAATTATAAATTTATTGATTTATAGGTCTGTTATTATTAAACGTTTTCATAATAAATTTAGTATACCACTATAAAAAAACTTTTTCAATGCACTTTAAAAAGTTTTAGAAAATAAAACTACTCTATTAGGTATTTATGTAAATAATAAAACGTTAGAATACCACATAAAAAAAGACCCCTAACTTACTAGGAATCTTTACTTTGTTGGCTTAGTTACGGAGTCAAACCTACCACCAAGCGGTTAATATTAACTATCTATATTAAAATGTTACTTTAGGTACTACATTAGTTCCTGATGCTGCTTTAAAAAACTCTGCTTGTTTAAATCCAAAAATACTTGCAATTATATTCTTCGGAAACGTGCTTATTTTAGTATTATAACTTCCTGCGGCATCATTATAATTTTTTCTTGCTACAGAAACTCTATTTTCTGAACCTTCTAGTTCAGTAGTTAATGCTGTAAACTGTGTATTTGCTTTTAGATCTGGATAAGCTTCTGCTACAGCCATTAATTTTCCTAGACCAGCTGTTAGGTTAGTATCTGCGTTTAACTTATCTTTAGTAGTTCCTGCACCCATCATTGTTGCTCTTGAAGTTGAAATACTTGTAAATATTTCAGTCTCATGCTTTGCATATGCTTTAACAGTACTTACTATATTAGGAATTAAATCTGCTCTTCTTTGTAATACAGTGTCAATGTTGCTTTGCTGTGTTGTTACATTAACTCTTGATGTTACCATTCCATTATATGAACCTATTATGGATGCTACTAATACTACGACTATTACACCTATTATTAGTACTATTTTATTTGATTTTGTCATTTTAACGTCCCCTTTTTTTACCTTATTTTATTTCTCTACTAATTGACTAGTCGGATGCTCCTCCACCTCCAGATGAACCACCACCGAATGAGCTCCCTTTACCTCCACCACTTTTACCTCCACCAAAAATTGAAGCTATAGATGCAATGACATATAATATCTGACCTAATCCATACAGTATTCTCCATACAGCATGTACTGCTCTATGATGTGCATCTTTAAAGTGTCTTTGTTGTAGTAATAAATAGAATAATAAAGCTAATAAATATATAAAAATAAGTATGCCTAATATAAATAATACAACTACTAAAAAGCCCATATATTCTGGCATTTTCTTTTTACCTGTTTCCAGGGTAATATTTTTATTTCCATCAACACTATTAATTATTGATCTAAATCCTTCGTAATAGCTTCCTTGTCTTAAAAGTGGGTGGACCTTTTGTAATATTGTTTTCGCTGCTAAATCTGGAATGTCACCTTCTAACCCATAACCGACTTCGAGTCGTATCTCATCTGTTGAAGTAACATAAACAAACAATAGACCTTTATTAGTTACCTTGTCTCCTATACCCCACGAGTTAAACATTTTGTTAGAATACTCTTCTAAAGTATAGTCACTCGGTAAACTCGTAATAGTTACAATCTCTAACTGAACGCCTTTTTTCTTATATAGTGCTTCACAACTAGCTAATAAATTTTGCCTATCTGGAGTTGTTATGATATCTGCATAATCTTGCATAAATATATCAATAGTAGGTGCAGATGGTACATCAGTGAATAGTTGCACATCATTACTATTAATAGGTTTTGGCACTGTTACAGCAAAAACTGCTGAATGCAATGCTAATGTTAACAGCAACACTGAGCACAATATTTTAAATGATTTGCTTAGTTTCATTCTTTTTCCTCCATATTAAATATACATTCAATTTAGGTGTTGTATACCATTTATTGTTTTTCCATAAAATATACAAATGCTCTATTACAGCTCCAATAATTATATTATTATTAAATAATTAAAAATTGGTAATTTCAATTAGTTCTATCTCAACTAAAGTTTTGCAAACATCAGAATCTCTAATTAAAATTAAAACTATAAAATAAATGTAAATACAATTAAATCTACTATAACACAAATTTAATTTTTAAGTAAAACTATAAATTAGTATGAGATCAATATTTAATAGGTAAAATTTATTTATATTTCATAATTTATTAAACTTAAATAAACTTATTTCTTTACATAATTTACAAATTTCATATAAATTATTTTTTAATCACGACATATTATTACAAATTAATTACATTTTTAGAAGTATAATGTAATTATGGAGATGACGAGTTGAAAATATTAATGGGTAAACTAAACATAGAAAAGAATATACTTAATAAAATGATAGAAAATAATGATGGGATTCTTTCAAATAATTTTATATTAGAACAAAGTAGAATAGTGGACAAGCTTATATTAGCTTATAGAAATAAAAAAACTAATTGTAAATTTAAGTTTTTTTCCCGTTATTTAGGTACGAATAAAATTATTGAATGGAAAATATAAAAAAATCTTAGCGTAATTGCTAGGATTTTTTTATGTATGTATATAATGTTGTTCTGCTTGTCCACTATATACGATAAGAAGTTTATAAGCATATTGTTTATTATATAGTATAGTTTGTTGTCTGCTCTACTTAATAAAGGTGTATTACGTTTTATTATATTTATACCTCTTGCAAAGAAGTATCGTAGCTATAAACACCAATTCAATGTTTCTCATGTTATACAAAAAAGTGATAGGCACCTCAAACCTTTGAGGTGCCTACATTCGTCTTGGTGCGTCGGACAGGAGTCGAACCTGCGACCAACTGGTTCGTAGCCAGCTACTCTATCCAACTGAGCTACCAACGCATAAACTTCATTATTATATTACCATATTATATGATGAGAGTAAAGTTTTTTCACAAATTATTATTCATAAAGTCTACTATTAGAGTTTCTCTAACTATTATAGCTCTATAAATTCCATATGAAAAACAAGCTTTTATTTTCTTCACTTTGACGATAAAACAATAACTTTTATAGCATCTTGTCCATATCCTCTATTCCTTTTTCATTTATAATGCTAAAATATTTATTATCAATGTTACAAATTTATTAAAGTTGTTTAATATATCCATATAATAAAATAAAAGGGGCTGTCTCAAAATGGTTAAAAAATCATTTGAAGAGATAGCCTCTTTTCCT
>NZ_CALEVF010000279.1 GCF_937920395.1 uncultured Clostridium sp.
TTTGTCATCATGTGACGACTTCTACTATAATACTAGGTTTTTCTTGTTTTGTCAACTACTTCTTTATAAGAAATTTAAATTAAAATCTAATAAATTGTAATTAACAATTTGTTTAGCTCGCCACTTCTATGTGACGACAAGGAGTATTCTATCATATATATAACAAGTGACTTTTATCATAAATGGATTCTAATAGAATTAACTCTATATTTCTACATGTACGTCTAAATACTTCAACATTCCTCATTCGGATACACATGGTAAAATGATTTAAATATTCACAATATTATTAACATTAAATCAATAATAATCTTTTATTATTCTACAATAGATATCTTATAACTATATTTAAACTCTTTTCCACTAGTTAATAAAATTGACCCCTCTTTCTCTTTAAATTCACCAGTAAAATCTTCATAATCTGCATGTCCAAACCAAGGTTCTATACATAAAAATGGTGCTCCTCCTTTGGGTGCCCATATTCCTATATACGGGAATCCTTTAAATTCAACAGATACAGACTTCTTATGATTTTTTGATTTTATGGTTATTTTATCGGATTTTAAATTATCAAATACTAAAGCATCTTCTTTAAATAGATCTTTTGATAAAATCATGATATCACTATCCACTAAACCTTCTTTTCTATTATGTGAAAAATAGCCATCTTTAGTTATTTCCATTCTATCACTTGTTTCTTCCTTATTAAATTTAAGGTAATAGTCTTCTAATTTTTCGTTTTTTTCAATTGGACACATAAACGCAGGATGTGCACCTATTGAAAATGTTATATCCTTATCATCTAAATTTATAACATTATAATTTACTTTAACAATATTCTCTTCAATTGTATAATTAATATGTAAAGAAAATTTATATGGGTATCTTTTCATAGTTTCTTCAGAATACTCTAGTTCAAAAGTAATTGAATTATCAGTTTGTTCTACAAATTTAAAATCTGATATCCTACCGAATCCATGAGATGGTAATTCGTATTCTTTTTCATCAATCCTATATTTTGAACCTACTAAATTTCCTATAATTGGAAACAAAATTGGAGAATGATATTTCCAATATTCAGGGTCTCCATTCCAAAGATACTGCGTTCCTTCCTTTTTCCCAGTTATAGAATGTAGTTCTGCTCCACGAGTACTAGCTGTTATTTTAATTTTTGTATTCTCTAAAGAATAAATCATCAAATACTTCCTTCCTATATACTTTTATTTACTATGTGTCATTCTGCAATATTTATATCCCATTAATATGCATGTTGCTAATATTGTAAATTAATTAGTATTAAACAATAAAAAATATTAAAATATACTAACATAAAGTTAGTATATTAGTATTACACTTTCAAACGATTTTTACTGAGGTTCCAACTGGTACTAAATTATAAAGTTCAATTATATTGTTGTTGAAAGTTCTGATACATCCATTAGAAACCGACTTACCAATAGAACTTGGATTATTAGTGCCGTGAATTCCATAGTCTCCACCAGGAATATTTAACCCAAGCCATCTTACACCAAATGGTCCACCGGGGTTGAAAGCCTTATTTATAATTTTAAAAGTCCCCTTGGGTGTAGGTGTAGTAGTTTTACCTGTTGCTATAGAATATGTTTTAAATACCTTTCCATCCTTAAATAAAGTTAATTTTTTAGCATCAATATTAACTATAATATTGTATCTAATTACACGATATAAACTTTCTTCATCATAATTGTAATAACGTATAAACATATTTCCTCCAAATATAGAGTAATCTAATTTATACTATTACAAATAGTATAAATTGTCCCAAAACAACGTTTCAGAAATGCTTATAAATCCTTTTTACCATTTTCATCAATAGATTCATTTATAAACTTTATATTCTTTCCAAATCTCCTCTAAAGTAGAAAATGTACTTGAAATTTTTTCTTTTTCTCTTAATCCCACTGCAATGATTAATGCATTTATTACACTAAGTGGTGCTACTAAGGAATCAACGAATGAAGTCATATTACTTTGTGCTATTAACGTATGATCCGCCTTCTCCGCTAATGGAGATAATAAACTATCTGTAATTACGACAATATTAGCATTTTTACTTTTAGCAAAATCTAAAGCTTCAATTGTTCTCATAGTATACCTAGGAAAACCTATACCAATGACTATGTCATGTTCATTAACATTAAGCATCTGCTCGAATATATCACTAACTCCATAGGCGACTACCTTAACATTATCTAAAATAAGATTTAAATAAAAGCCTAAAAATTCAGCTAATGAAGATGAGTCACGAAGTCCAATTATATATATTTTTTTGGCTTTAAATAAAGAATTTACTATATCATCAAAAGTTTCATAATTTATATTTTCCAAAGTAGTTTTAATATTTTCCATATCAGCTTTTAATACATTCTTGAGTGCATTTTCTTGAGTTATGTATTCATTAGATAATTCAATTCTTTGCACAGTTGTTAATTTATTTCTAATTAATTGTTGAAGAGATTTTTGTAATTTAGGATACCCACTAAATCCCAATTCTGTTGCAAATCTCACAACAGTTGATTCACTTACTCCTATGCTATCCCCCAACTTATCAGCTGTCATAAACGCTGCTTTATCATAGTGATTTAGAATATATTCGGCTATAAGTTTTTGACCTTTACTTAAACGTGGAAATTTAATTTGAATAGTTCTCATCAAATCTTGTCTGTTATTTTCCATAATTAGCCCAACCCTTTCTATATTAATTCCAACTAGCTAAAATTAAAATATTAAATATATAATAGTATGTAATTTTTATTTCATTTTATCATCTATTGAACTCGGTTTCAATGAATTATTCAATTTGTGTAATCTTTATCTTATTTTAGGACATAAATAGCTAAAATTATTAAGGCTATTTGTACATAGTCCTATAATGTTGTTAAAATAATTATACTATGCTAAAATTAAATTGGCTATAATGTACTAAAAAGAAGAGGTGAATTATATATGATATACTCAACTGGTGATAAACCTGGGAATGGAAAATATGTTTGTAAAATTTGCGGTCAAAAGGTAGTTTTAGATGATACTACTGATACTTTACCTCCTTGTCCTAAATGTAAAAAGACAAAGTATAGAAAATTTTAATATAAATAATTTATCTTACATATATAGCACCCTAAATATCAGAAAATAACAACCATTAATTGTTAAACTGGCGGTATCTCAAAATGATAAAAATCATTTCAAGAGGTGCCTCCTTTTATTTTGTATTTTATGGTAAATAAATTTGCTAACAAATAAAATCTGTGACCGAGGTGACTAAAGTGTTTGTTACTAAGCATAAGTTAATAACTTAGTGGGTAACTTATGTTTAGTATCAGTAAATCAAATAAGTACATATTTTAATATGATTAATTCTACATAAATCTATATTTTGAAAAGGAGTCGGAAATGGATAATACTAAGTTTAGAGCAATGTTAGTATCAGAAACAGAAAAAAATGAATTTGTAAGACAAATTGTAAATAGACAAATTGATGATTTACCTGAAGGTGATGTACTAATAAGTGTAAAATATTCTTCACTTAACTATAAGGACGCTCTTTCTGCCACTGGCAATAAAGGAGTAACTAGAGTTTATCCACACACTCCAGGAATAGATGCTGCAGGCATTGTAGTTGAAAGCTATAATAGCAATTTTAAAGTTAACGATAAGGTGCTTGTAACAGGATATGATTTAGGTATGGGTACATTCGGAGGTTATGCGGAATATATTAGAGTTCCTGATAAATGGGTTGTAAATCTTCCAGATCACCTTACACTAAGAGAGAGTATGATATTTGGCACTGCTGGATTCACTGCTGCACTATCCATTTATAAACTAATTAACTCAGGTGTTAAACCTAGTGACGGTGATATATTAGTAACAGGATCTACGGGTGGTGTCGGTAGCACCGCAATTTCAATATTAACTAAGATCGGTTACAATGTCACAGCTGCCACAGGAAAATCTTCTGAAAAAGAAATGCTACTTGGAATTGGTGCTAAACATATAGTCGATAGGAATGACTTAGATGACAATTCTGGAAGAGCACTTTTAAAGAGTAGATGGGCTGGAGTAATAGATACTGTAGGTGGCAATATGTTATCTACAGCAATTAAATCTACTAATTATGGAGGTAGCGTTACCTGCTGTGGAAATATTGCTTCCGATCAATTTTCAAGTTCAGTCTATCCTTTTATCTTAAAAGGGATTTCATTGCTAGGAATTGATTCTGTTAACTGTCCTATGGATATTAGGCTTAAAATTTGGGATAAACTATCCTCAGATTGGAAACCTGATAATTTAGATGCTAATGTTGATGAAGTATCACTTAATGAATTAAGTGAAAAAATAGATATGATATTAAGTGGTAACCATAAAGGTAGAACTATAGTTAATCTTGATTTATAAATTAAACAATCGGCTAAAAACAAACTGAAGGTAATTTTATTAAATCTATAATGTAAAAATTTCTAATATGGAATATGAATTATAATATTCATATTTCATATTCATAACTTACACTACATACAATGTGACTTATTAACGATTTGCCAATTTATAAATTTGATAAGTATCTTCTCTATCAAGTTTTTTAAAGCTTCCAACCCTACGCTTGCCGTAGAATACACAGCGATCAGCCAGTTCAGCAAGTATTTCTTCATTTTGCACTCCTATACCTAATTCTGTAAAGCATGTAGGCATACCCAGTGAGGTAAAGAACTCAACCGTTGCATCCATTCCTGCATGCCCTGTTTCTTCATAACTCCCCTTTTCAATTCCCCATACTTGTTTTGCAAAGCGTGTGAAACGTTCTGGTTTAGCCTTATAACAATACTTAGCCCAAGAACCCCAAATTGCACAAAGGCTAGCACCATGAGCTACGTCAAACTTACCACTTAGCTCGTGGCCAATTTGATGTGGAGCAAAATCCGTTGCCGCACCAAGACCTGTAAGTCCGTTGTGTGATAAACTTCCACACCACATTTTAGCTATTTATATATTATCATTTACAGCTAAAGATGTTTTTAATGCTACATTTCTATTCTTCTGCGTTTACGATTTAAAAGTTACAGCTACTCTGGCTGCCAATTTGCTTTCACTTAGTATTGTTGGTATACCTGTAACTATCCTTGCAGGATTTTTGATGATTAAAGTAGGCCCATCTAATTTATTTAAGATAGCTTATTCTACAATGATTGTATGTTTACTAGGGTATTATGGTGTATATTTACTCAATCCAGGATCTAAGATTGTTATTTTATTTATAATTTCCATTGTGTATCAAATCGGTGTATGTATATTAATATTCACTCCATGGAATGTATTCCCTTTCATTCCAGATGTAGATGAAATAGCTTTTAGAAAAAGACGAGAAGGACTGTTCGCAGCAGTTATGACTTTCACTAGAAAGAGTAGTGTAGCACTTGCTACACTTATGGTTGGACTTATATTGCAGTATGGAGGTTTTGTTAAGGGTAAGACGACACAAACACCTCAAGTCATGCACGTAATTGCATACACTATGGTTATTGGATCTATTGTATTACTTGTGATGGCTTTACTGATAACCTTTACTTTTAAATTAAATAAACAAACACATATCATATTAACAAAAGAAATTGAACGATTAAAAAACAATGGTTCAAAACTTGATGTTGATCAGAAAACAAAAGAAGTTGTTGAAGACCTTACTGGATATAAATATAAAGATGTTTGGCAAGAAGTTAGTATTGATAAATAGGTAATAAATAATATAAATTTGTAAATAGACGCACATCCGATAATTTTTCCGGGTGTGCTTTTCTTTCTTATCAATTACAAATTAATTTATACCACTAGTCTCAAACTTTTTAAGGTAAAAATTATAATTGTTAATGTAAATGCCGATAGCAACGTAGTTACTACAATAATACTAGAAGTCAGAGTATCATCGTTATTCATATTTTTAGCCATTATATAACAACTTACTGTAGTTGGAGACCGTAGCATAATTACCAAAGCAATAAGCTTTTGATCACGGAATCCTAGAACCACTGCTAGTGGCAGAAATATTGCTGCTTGAAGTACTAATTTAATAAAAGTAGCTACCAATGTTGGTTTTATTTTCGCCAATGCTTTTTTCCCTCAAATCCAGCGCCAATTGTAATTAACGCTAAAGGTGTAGCCATAACCGCTAATTTCTGTAATGTTTTATCTATTATAATAGGAAAACTAATATTTAATAAAGATGATAACATTCCAAGTAATTTTCTCGTTAAAATAATCCATAATATAAAAAAGCCATACCGAAGTACAACTTTGCTTATTTTTACTATTAAATTATTTCTATAGGTTTACCAAGCTCAACATTTTTAACTATACTTGCAAATAGTCTACATTAAGTAGGTAGTTTTATGGTAAACCTCATCAGTTTGATGTTTTTGCTTTCTATTGTAACTTCTTCTTCCTTTTTTAGCAGGTTTAATTCCTATTCCCCGTCCTATTTCTGAAGTTATAAATTTTCTACAATTTAATTGTAAAACATTCATATCTATTGTCATTGATTTACTTTTTTTAATTTTCATGTTTTTTACCTCCAATGATTTGTTGGTAGTGTAAATTTTTTCACACTACTTGTTTGGTTTTTTCTTTATATATCAACGG
>NZ_CALEVF010000280.1 GCF_937920395.1 uncultured Clostridium sp.
TAGGTTTTCATGAGGGGCGTAGAATTGAATTTGAAATAGGTTTTAGCATACTTGGGGAATGTGAAATGAAAAAGCCAGAAAATATTTTTGGTATAACAAAAATAGCAAACATATGGATATTTGGTAAATGTGAAAGCAACAATTCTGAATGGTTACAAAGGAACAAAAAACCTTTTTCTTATTCTAATGCATTAAAAGTTAACGTTTGTAGAGCAATAGTTAATATAGCAGTAGGCAATAATTTAAACTGTAGTGTTGTAGATCCTTGTTGTGGTATTGGTACAGTACTAATTGAAGCTATATCAATGAAAATTAATATTAAAGGTTATGAGATAAACCCTCTAATTGGTAAAAATGCTAAGACGAATCTAAGGTACTTTGGATATGAGGATGTGATAACTATCGGCGATATGAATAATATTCAAAATAAGTATGATGTAGCCATAGTTGATCTTCCATATGGCATATTTACTCAAATTACGGCAGATGAACAGTTAGCTATCATGGGTAGTGCACGTAGAATAGCATCTAAAATGGTGATTGTTACTTTTGATGATATGAAAGAACAAATTAGATCTGTTGGATTTCATATAGACGATAGGTGTAGTGTATCTAAAGGAACTTTTCAAAGACACATATATATATGTAGTTAATAAAACCAAGTAGCACAATATTATTCATTTATAATTTAATTATACGTTAAAACTATAATCTATTACAACATTAAACTAATAACAAAAATAAGTATATCAGCTTTTATGCAAATATACTTATTTTTTGTTATCAATAGTGGTCTGTTTTGACGTAATATTAATATGATGTATTAATGTACAATAATAATTATTTATAAAATTGGTTTTTAGACTTTTTTTCTACCAGTAATCATATCTACTATAAATACTATTACGGCAACTACAAGTAATATATGGATCATACCACCACCTATTTTAAATATAAGCCCTAAAACCCAAAAGAACACTATTATTCCACCTAACCAACGTAAAAATCCCATATAAAAAACCACCTTTCATCTAGATGTTTATTTATTGTTATTATTTATTATAGTGAACCAAAATCAACTTAATTATGCGAAATCATTTCATTTTTAAATTTGGAGGAATAATTAGAATTATTGGTTACCTATTTTTTTATAATTTACTGTATAATGTAATTAATATAAAAGATAGGGTGATAAAATGTTTTTTAATAGTAAAAAGTTAAAAGCAAAAAAAGAAAATGAATTAAGACTTAAAAGAATTATTAATTTTGAAGTGAGATATGTCACAACTAGAGATCCAATTCAATACGGTGAATCTATAATAGGAAAAGGTTGTATAATAAATATTTTAGATAATCAATTTATCATTCAGAATAGTAATAATGTTATTTTTACACACTCTATAGAAGGTTTACAGGCTTCTGAATTAATGAGTCAAAACGGGATAATTTTAAGTTATACTGATGATAAAACAGGTAAATATATAGAAGTTATTGCATATTATAAGTACCATAGAAAATAAATGTATAAATAATTTTGTAAATTTATAAAATTATAAAGCATGAATACGTATATATGATATAATTTACTTGTACGTGGAATTATATAACTTACTATTAATATAATTATAAATAGAAATATTTTATCCAAAATAAATGATAGCAGCTGCTATGGAAGGAAGCATTGTATGTATATAGGTATTGATTTAGGAGGCACTAATATTGTTGTTGGTATTGTTGATGAGAACGGGAAAATAGTACACGAAAAGTCATGTGAAACAAGGTCAGAAAGAGAGCCACATGAACTAATAGAGGATATGATAGCTCTTGTTTTAAATGTACTAGACGAATTTCATATGCAAATTAACGAAATAAATGCTATAGGTATAGGTATTCCAGGTCTATCTGATAAAGAGGGTAATGTAATATTTTGTGTAAACCTTGGATGGAGAAATGTACCATTACGAAGGATGATAGAAGATGCACTTCATACACCTGTTTATATAGATAATGATGCTACTGTAGCTGCACTTGCTGAATATGAGAGTGGGTCTATGCAAAATTGTAAAAGTGGTTTAATGTTAACATTAGGTACTGGCATTGGTGGCGGAATTATAATAAACGGTGAAATTTATAGTGGCTTTAATGGAGTAGGATCGGAACTTGGACATACAGTTATTGGTGAAAATTTTTATGATTGTAATTGTGGCAGAAATGGTTGTTTAGAAACATTTGCATCATCAACAGCTATAATAAAATATGCTAAGAAACTAATTATGGAAATGAATGAACCTACTACAATTTTGGAAAATGTTGAGGGTAATATAAATAATCTAAATGCAAAAATTATTTTCGATTGTGCTAAAAAAGGTGATAAAATAGCAACACTCGCAGTTAATAGATTAATAAAATATTTAGGTATAGGTATTATTAATATAGTTAATTTTATTGATCCAGAAATAATAGTACTTGGTGGCGGGATTGCAGGGGCAGGACAATATCTTTTAGATTTGATTACAAAAGAAGTAATGGCAAATAAATACTACGAAGAATTACCTATAGCTAAAATTGTCTTAGCGCAGTTAGGAAATGAAGCAGGTGTAATTGGTGCAGCAATGGTTGCAAAACATGAAGATGTAAAACACTAAGATAAAATAATATTGTTATGCATTATTAAGGAGTGGTTATGATGAAAATTCAAGATATAATGTTAGGCGATTTTTCTAAGTATCCTGAGGAAACACAAATTTTTATGAAAGAATATACAGAAAAGCTTCGAGAGATTATAAAAGAAGAATTAATAAAAGATATATCAACAAAAATGCTTAAAGATATAGACCAAAGTAAAGAGTATTTTATGAATGTATTAACTGATATTTTAGATAATGGATATAAAGGTCTTAATAAATTGACTACTCAATCACTTATAGATAAATATCTAGTAAAGAAAAACGAGCAAGACTTTTTAAAATTGTTAGAAAAAGTAAATGATCAAGTCTAAATCCCTAAGGGTTTATTGAATTTTATAAAGATAGAATTTAATAAACCTAAATAGGATTAGACATATTAGGGTTAGTAATTAATAGATATTTCTCCACACAAAGTTGTATCTTTAGGTTGGGTCCAAATAGCTTCAATTAAAAGATTTACTTTTAACCCTGTTTTATATTTAAAAGATATCTCTTTATCATGTACCATATTATTATTTTCATAAACCACTATATTTCTTTTGGCTTTGTCTCTAATCACAATATGAAAAGTTCCATTTTGAGGCTGAAATATTTTAGCAGTAATAATTAAACTTGACCAAAAGGAATTATTAATACCAGTATCATAAAAGCCTTTTCCATTATGGATATTTATTTTAAAATCTTGTTGAATATTGTTAGTAGTCCCTGTTACTGCTTCTTCACTATATCTTATTTTTTTATTCTTTGTATTATCTATTGAACGTTGCATATATTTCCTCCTTATTTTATAAAATATTAAATTATAGTTTAAATGCATTCACTTTACAACATGAATTCATTATATTATACGCAAATATATAAAAAATGTTGTTATTAAAATTACAAGAAATTGTAATTTTTTTAATCCAAGAGATTATTAAATATATAATTCAAATTATTATTTTTAAAGAATTAATTCGTAAAGCATGATATAATTGTATTTTGAATTATATATTCAAACTTACGATTAAATCAAAAGAAGGTGGACTTAATTAAAGATAATAAATATTTACCTATTTGCATGCAAGATATTATAGATAGAGGTTGGACTGAATTAGATTTCATTATAGTTACAGGTGATGCATATGTGGATCATCATAGCTTTGGAACTGCAATCATTTCAAGGGTTTTAGAAAATGAGAGTTATAAAGTTGGAATAATAGCTCAACCTGATTGGAAAAATATAGATGATTTTAAAAAGTTAGGCAAACCAAGACTTGGATTTTTAGTTAATTCTGGGAATATGGATTCTATGGTTAATCATTATACTGTAAGCAAGAAAATAAGAGAAAAAGATTTATATTCTCCAGGTGCAAAGATGGGCCTAAGACCTGATAGAGCGACAATAGTTTATTG
Source organism: uncultured Clostridium sp. (assembly GCF_937920395.1). Classification (GTDB taxonomy): domain Bacteria; phylum Bacillota; class Clostridia; order Clostridiales; family Clostridiaceae; genus Clostridium_AD. The sequence goes on from NZ_CALEVF010000280.1 coordinate 4,083, forward strand.
CAACAGAATTAGAGAAGCGTATAAAAATGTTCCTCTTATTATTGGTGGCATAGAAGCAAGTTTAAGGCGATTTGCACATTATGATTATTGGAGTGATAAGGTAAGAAAATCAATGCTTTTAGATAGCGGAGCAGATTTATTAATCTATGGCATGGGTGAAAAACAAGTTGTTAATATTGCAAAACTATTAAATGAAGATGTAGATATAAAAGATATTACAAATGTACTTGGCACATGTTATGTTTCGGAAAATACAGAAAATATAAAAGATTATATTGAAATAGCATCTTATAAAGAAGTATGTAGAGATGTACATAAATATTCACAGGCTTTTAAAATACAATATGATGAGCAAGATCCCATTCGCGGAATTGGTATTGTACAAAAACATGCTAATAAGTATCTTGTGCAAAATAAACCAGAAATGCCATTAACGAGAGAGGAATTAGATAAAGTTTATGGATTGCCCTATCAGAAGAACTATCACCCTAGTTATGAATCAATGGGTGGAATACCTGCTATAGAGGAAGTTCAATTTAGTCTAGTAAGTTCAAGAGGATGTTTTGGGAGTTGTGCTTTTTGCGCCATAACTTTTCATCAAGGAAGAATTGTGCAAAGCAGAAGTGAAAATTCACTAATTGAAGAAGCAATTCAAATTACAAAACTTAAGGATTTTAAAGGGTATATTCATGATGTAGGAGGCCCTACAGCTAATTTTAGAAGACCAGCATGTGATAAACAATTAAAAGTAGGTGCTTGCAAGGATAGGCAATGTTTGCATCCTAGCCCATGCAAAAACTTAGATGTTGATCATATGGAGTATTTAAAACTCCTAAGAAAATTAAGAGAACTTCCAAATATTAAAAAAGTGTTTGTACGTTCAGGACTACGTTATGATTATATTATGGCAGACAAAGATGACACCTTTTTAAATGAACTTATAAAGCATCATGTTAGTGGACAGCTTAAGGTTGCACCAGAACATGTTGCACATAAAGTTTTGAAATACATGGGTAAACCGGCTGGTAAAACTTATAATAAATTTTTGGAAAAATTCTATAAATCTACTGAGAAAATAGGGAAGAAGCAATACGTTATTCCTTATTTTATGTCTAGTCACCCTGGCTGTACACTAGAGTCCTCAATAGAACTAGCTGAATACCTTAGAGATATTAATTATCAACCAGAACAAGTTCAAGATTTTTATCCAACACCGGGAACACTTTCTACAACAATGTTTTATACAGGATTTGATCCAATAACGCTTGAAGAAGTTCATATACCTAAAACTAAAAATGAAAAAGCTATGCAAAGGGCGCTTCTTCAATATAAAGATCCGATGAAATATGATTTAGTATTATCCGCTTTAACACAAGCTGGAAGAGAAGATCTTATTGGTTACGGACCTAAGTGTCTAGTAAAACCTAGAGGAAAAAAGAATAAAGAACAATTTAATAAGCAGAGTGGGAAGCAAAAGGAATTTAAAGGTGTAAATAGAGATAAAATTAATACCGTAAAAAGTAAAACTAAGGATGCACCTATAAGCAAAAGGTTAAAAGATAAAAGTAAACCTATAATCACCCAAGGTAGGCCAAGTCATGGAATTAAAAGTAGCAATAAAAAGAAATCAAAACTTAAGAAAAGACAATAGTTAATTATAATAAATGCCTACACTCAATTAAAGAATGTAGGCATCTATTATTAATCTACAGTAATTATTTTGTTTATACTGTCTTGTTCTACAAGTTCACTTTTACTGAAACCCTTTCTAAAATATCTAATTTGCTTATATTTAACTTTGTTCATTTCAAAATCTAAAACGTCAATTCTATCACCACTATAAATAATAGCTTTTTTACTTCCTTTTAAATATACATGTATTTCCATAGTTTCATCTATTAGCTGCGAATCAGCTACTCCTTTCTTTATATTCTAACTTTAATAATATTAGTGTTGTATTTACATTAGTATTATATGAGCTTATTTTATTAAATAATATTCACTTTAAAAAGCTAGAAATTAAATAATATTATTTAAATTATAATGGTAATATATACATTTATCAAGGTAAAATAAAAGATTAATATTAGTTAACTATTTAGATAATAATGAATATAATATTAATAAACTAGCAAACCAATCATTTTAAAAAAAGACTACTATTGATTTAATTCTAAAGGAGATAAGATTATGATATGTAAAGAGTATTTATTGGATACTAATATTATTATAAAGGTGTGGAGTAAATATCCTACTTTGCTTGATACTATTGAAAATATAAAATCTATCGATTTTAAAATTTCTGAGGATATAGCAGGGGAATTATCAGTAAAGGAATATATAAAATTCAATGAAGATTTTATACTTTCAAATAAATTTTTAAAATTATTAGGTCATATCATTACTAATAATGAAATAGGTTCCAATTTTATCGACTGTAGTTTACCAAGTAATTTTATTAAATATCAACAAAATAAAAATTTATATTTAGTTAATGGAGATAAAATTTCAATAAATGATTATAGTTTAATTGATATCTGCGAAAAAAACAAAAAATATATTCTTGTAACGGATGATAAAAAGTTAATTCGAAATGCAAAAATAATATTAGATTCTTCAAGAGCACTGAACTTTCAAGAATTTTTAGATAATTTAAGAGACTTAAATATATTGCAATAAGACATTAGAATAAGAGACTGAAGCCTTCATGGATTACAGTCTCTTATTCTCTTTTGTATGATTATTTAATAAAGATAATTTATAAAACCTATTTAATACTTTTCTCTAAATATTGGTTAAATCTAAAACTCCATATTTTATACGTTTTTGGGCGTTTCTCATTAACTACTGATAAAAATTCATCTATTACTCCTAAGTTGTTGAGTCCTTTCATTAAATGCCTTGGATAAGTTACATTTTTAGAGTAATTGTTTTTAGGATCAATTACATTAATTGAAAAATCATCCATTAAAAACAAATCTTTACACCTAATATCTAGTCTATTAAATTTAAGTTTTGTAAACTCTTCAATAAGTTTAATTATGTTAAGTGATATTACTTCATTAATACCATGTTTTTTTATATATTTATCAAGACGTTTTCCACCTACATAATCTCTTACAATATAGTAAGCTCCATGCTCATATACGTTTGGAAAATATTTGCTTTTTCTAGTCTTAATAAAGATATTATATTCTCCCGAACAAACTTTCTTATCCTTAAAAATTTTAATTACTCTTTTGTTAGGCAGTAAATAAACTATTCCATTGTGACCAGATCCTAAAAATTCCGATGTTTTAAGCATTTTTTCAACTTTACTGTTTAATTGAATATAGCAATTTTTGTCTTCATTCATATTTTCATCTTCTTTATAATAGATATCACTATATTATATGAGAAAGGTGTATAATTATTTCCTAAATATATAAATGTTATCTTGATTAATATTATATTTAATAATATAATGTTAAGGAATATATATACAATTAATTAAGTAGTTTAGCTGATTATTAAGGAGAGATAGTTGATAATGACAAAAACATTAGATACTCAAGAATATATATACAATGGAAATGATTTAGGTGCTGTTTATTCTAAAGAAAATACAATATTTAAAGTATGGGCACCTACCATAGATAAAATATCGGTAATAGTTTATGAAACATTTAACGATTACTCCGGACAAAAACATGAAATGATTAAAGTCAAAAATGGAGTTTGGGAGCTTAAACTTGATGGAAATTATAAAAATAAATATTACAATTATTTAGTATTAAATGATGGGATAGAAATAGAGACCCCGGATATATATACTAAAGGTGCAAGTGCTAATGGTGAAAAGGGTATGATTGTTGATTTTCCTTCTATAAATCCATATAACTGGTCAAAGCACAAAAGACCGACATCGATTAATAGAACTGAATCAATTATTTATGAAATTCATATTAGAGATTTTTCATCATCAGAATATTCAGGAATGAAAAACAAAGGAAAATATTTAGCGTTTACTGAGAAGAATACTAAAACACCTGTGGGTGTTATTACAGGACTTGACCATCTCAAAGACTTAGGAATAACCCATGTTCACTTGTTACCTGTCTTTGATTTTGCAAGCGTAGATGAAAGAACAGAAGAATATAATTGGGGATACGATCCATATTTATATAATGTTCCTGAAGGCTCATATGCTACGAATCCCTATGATGGTACTGTACGAATTAGAGAGTTCAAAACTATGATCCAAACCTTGCATGAAAATGGTATTAGTGTAATTATGGATGTTGTATATAATCACACTTTTACTAATCTAAATTCTCCAATGGATATATTAGTTCCAAAATATTATTATAGAACAGATGATGATGGCAATTATACAAATGGTTCTGGTTGTGGAAATGAAATTGCGTCTGAAAAACCAATGGTGAGAAAATTTATAGTCGATAGTATTAAGTTCTGGGCTAAGGAATACAAAATAGATGGTTTTAGATTTGATTTAATGGCACTTCATGATATTGATACTATGAAGGAGGTTGAAAAGCAGGCTAAAATTATTAATTCAAATATTATTATTTATGGTGAGCCTTGGATAGGAGGACCATCTTCATTACCACAGAAAATGCAGATGAGAAAAGGTAGTCAAAAAGGCATGCAAGTATCTGTATTTAATGATGATCTAAGAAACGCATTAAAGGGAGATAATGATGGGGATGGTTTAGGATTTGTTAATGGGGGGAAGGGGTTTGAATTAGAAATTAAGAAGGGCATTGTAGGTGGAATTAAATATAATAATGATATATGTAATTTCACACAAAATCCGGGAGAATCCGTAAACTATGTAAGTGCTCATGATAACTTATGCTTGTATGATAAATTTGAGAAAAGTAACCCTCATAATACTCCTTTTGAAAGAGAAAAAATGAATAGGCTAGCTTTGGCCATAGTCCTTACATCACAAGGAGTTCCGTTTATCCAAGGTGGCACAGAAATATTAAGGACTAAACAAGGAAATCACAATAGTTATAACGCTGGAGATATGATTAATAAAATAAGTTGGGATAGAAAATCTGTGTTTTCACAAACTTATAAATATATTAAGGGACTTATTTCTTTAAGAAAAAATCAAAAGGTCTTGACATTAGACAACGAAAACGATGTAAGAAATTCATTGAAATTTCTTACATCGCCATATAACTGCGTAGCATATGAACTAACTTCAAAATTTGCAGGCAATTATGATAAATTACTTATAATTCATAATGCTAACAAAAATGAAATTAAATTTATTATACCAGATAGTGATGAATGGTTAATTATAGCAAATGAATTTGAAGTAAATGAACTAGGTGTATGTAGAGGTGATAAAACTTGTCTTAATGATATTATTGTACCAGCCATTTCTACCGTTATATTATGTAAATAGAAAAAAAACATTTGTAAAAAAAGCAAAGAAGCAACATTTTTAGAAATGTTGCTTCTTTGCTTTTAATGGATTATATACCAAAATATTTAATGGTTAAATAAAGTACGAAACCTAAGGTTCTATCTCAATATAAGCTATTGCCTTCTTATTAAATAAATATTTTTTACCCATATTGTTAACTTCATGAGGTCTTGAATTTTCAAAATTATAAAACCAGCTTTTAAATAAATCACTTTCAGATTGTTTTAAATCCAATATTTCACTTTCACCACTAATAAAAGAAATCGTTAACATTTTAGTCACTCCTTTTCAAGTAAATATTCTCTTATTATAACTATTCTCTATTTAAAAGGAATTTCCTCTTTTTATAACATAATTTATTAAAAAGAATTAAAAATAACATAATCATACTAAAATAATTTCCAAATATACTTAAATGTTAAATATATACATATATATTTATATAAAAAAAAGAAACCTTCACTAGGACAGGATTAGTGATAGATTTGTTTTTTTGTTATTAGTCTAGACATTCCAAACATTCATTTATCACATCTTCTGTGATTTCAAATACGTAATCTGTTCTCATTTAGGCACCTCCTTAATAGTATATGGGTACACAAAAAATACTAGTTGTAACTCATATAATGTGATTTAAATTCATTTTATAACAAATGAGATGTTATAATTGTTATCAGTACGTTATTCAAAAAAATTTACTAGGGATTCATTAAGAAATTTTCGAATGAAAAGGGTAAGAATTTGAGCGTGGGTTTTTAAAATTCATGTCTTCTCTTTTGTTAAGTGATTTAATGATCCGTTTTTAATGCGTTAGTACGTATTAGATAGTTTTTTTGGAATTTTTATTGTTACTAGGTAACTCTCTTAGTATATAACATTTTATCTTGAAATGCAATGAAAATTTTTAATAAAGTGCAAAAATCCAATTTATTATTAACTACTGATGTAATAATAAACTGGATTTTTATATTTAATTATTAATTTCTATTTTGAAATAATGGCTTGAACTCTTCCAACTTGTCCATCTTCCAACATAACCTTTATTCCTCTATGATGTACTGCTGAGTTTGTTAATATTCGTTGAACTATACCTCTAGTTAGGGTAGTTGTTCTTTGGTCCTTTTTCAACACAACATCCACTGTAGTACCAACTGGTACATTGCTTCTTATCTGTCCTCTGTTATCATTTTGGGTATTCATAAGCTTGTAGTCTCCTTTAATAAAATTACTTAAATGCCTATATGTTATTTTGAACATAATCTTTGTTTATATAAGCTTATCTAAAACAATACTCCATTTATCATTGTTTTGTCAAAATAAACTTCGTAGGTTTAAAAGAATAAAATAAATTAGTGTGGAGACCATATTATAGAAAATGTTTTTTTAGAAAGGAGATATTGTGATGTTAGAATCATTATTATTCATACCTGATAATCTTTTGAATCCGATTATATCATCTACTTCTATAATAATCGGTGCTATTTTGGGTGGCGTTTTCAGCTGGTTCATAAATAGAAATTCTACCGCAATATCAATTAAGACGCAAAGTAAAATTGAAAAAGCTACTAGAGAAAACGAGGAGCAAAATAAAGCATTAAAGCTTAATGAATATGCAACAATTATTCAATTAGACATATGTACAACATTATTTCAGAGTGTAAGAATGTTAAAAGAATTTGGTAAAGAGAATAAAATCAATATTTATCCTATACCTATGAATTTTAATTATGCACAGTCAATTGTTGCTTTAGCAAAAGATTTTAATTTGAAAGATATTAGTTATATTTATCAATTATATGGAATTATAGAAAAATTAAATAATGATACAAAAGGATACCATTATGATGAAAAACATTATACTTTAATAAAAGAAGATTATGAGATGTTTATTAAAAAAATTTATGGAGATAATTTTTCGAAGGTTTTAGAATTTAATATTGATATTGTTACATACGAAGATTTATACAACAATGAAATCATAAAACTTGGATATAAAAATGTACTTATTAAATTATATAATATTACTCATTAGATGTTATAAAAAGCAAATTCAGATATATTTTTAGTTTATATGGGAAAATCGGTCTAATTTACTGCTATTTTATAATATTGTATTGAAATTATCTAAGAACTACGATAAACTGATTAGTAGAGAACACAACAAGTTGAGTTTGAATGTATATAATAAATGTGGAAATTATAAATTGAAACATAAATTCTATAGTATCTGCCATTCTTGATTTGCTGCCAAAGGAGGAAGAATTTATGTCAAGTAATAATATTGAAATGATGAAAAAAATTATTGAGGAAAAAAAGAAGAAAAGTTCTGAGCAAAGTGGACTTTCAAGAGCGACTAAAGTGATTGGTAAAAAAAGCAAAGCAGCGAGAAGCACTAAAAAAACTGGCGGTGTATTTGATAAATAAATAGTTAATTTTAATAAAAACTATGTTACATAAAATAATATTAATACTAACTTAACAATAACTGGAAAATGAACGCCTATAGGGGGTTCATTTTTTTATGCAATCTTTTAATTATTTTAATAGTTTGAAAAATTAACAGTAAATTAAGCATAGAACAAAGCCTATGAAAATACTTATAGTATATAAAGAGTAAATGACATAAATAAAACAGGAGGAATTTATGATATATCTTGATAATGCTGCCACTAGTTTTCCGAAACCTGAGGTGGTCTATTCTGAAGTGTTAAAGTGTATGAAAACATATGCTGCAAATCCAGGTAGAGGTTCTCATAATATGGCGATTGCGGCTTCTTCTAAAATTATGGATACAAGGCAAGAATTAAGTGAACTTTTCAATATTCCTAATTTATTAAATATCATTTTTACATGTAATGCTACTGAATCTTTAAACATAGGCATAAAAGGAATACTAAAGCCAGGTGATCATGTTATTAGTACAGTAATTGAGCATAACTCAGTTTTAAGACCATTAAATTATCTAATTAAAAAAGGAGTAACTTTTACTCTTCTTGGGGTCGATGAAAATGGACATTTAAATATTAATAACATAAAAAAAGCCATCTGTAAAAATACTAAGGTTATTATAATAAACCATACTTCTAATGTTTTAGGAACAGTACAAGATATAAAGGCTATAGGACAAATTGCAAAAGAATCAGGAATAATATTTATGGTCGATTCATCTCAAAGCGCAGGAATTATACCAATAGATGTAGTAGAAGATAATATTGATCTATTAGCTTTTCCTGGTCACAAAGGATTATATGGTCCACAGGGAACGGGAGGGTTATATATAAAAGAAGGAATCAAGCTTGATTCGTATATTCAAGGAGGAACTGGAAGTGATTCACTGTCTATGAAGCAACCTAATTTTCTACCTGATAAATTTGAAAGTGGAACCTTGAATACACCTGGAATAGCAGGACTATGCGAGGGAATAAGGTTTATTAGGAAAATTGGAATAAAAAATATAAGAAATCATGAAATTATGTTAACAGAATATTTAGTAAAAGAATTAAGTAAATTATCCTATATTAAAATTTATGGAGGAACTGATTATAAAAATAGGGGAGCGGTAGTTTCTTTAAATATTGACAATGTAGATGTATCTGAAGTAGGAGATTTTCTTAATAAAAAAGGTATAGCAGTTAGAACTGGGTTTCACTGTGCACCACTAATACATCAAATAATTGGTACAGGACGAAAAGGTACGGTTAGAATAAGTCCAGGATATTTTAATAATATAGGTGATATTGAAAACCTTATTAAAGCTTTAAAAGATATACATGAAAAAAGGCCCTTTTTATAGGCCCTTTTTTCATGTATAATATTAAATATCAATAATACGATTATTTTCCTACTACTAAAGCTGAAAGTGTTGAATTGTTAAATGTTACGGTTGAAGTAGTTGCGCCTCCGTCTTCTACAGTAAGGGTGGCAACAGTACTTGCTGATATAAAATAAGTGCAGCAATCGATATTACAACTACTATAACAATCACAAATTAAAAAAGTAATTATATCAGTTATAACTGCTTCTGTAGAATATACCCATGAATTTCCTATTGCAGTTGCAACAGTTTCACCTTTACAAAGTCTATTTAATTGGAATGTAACAGCAACTGCTGTATCAGTTCCAGGGGTAATAACTAAATTTGTTGAAAAGTCGAACTTAATACATGGATCATTAAAACACCTTGTGCCTAAGCTAAGGGTAGCTAGTCTTGGAGTTAAAACTGCAGTGCCTGGGGTACCTACAGCAGTATCTGCTGTAGGTATTACAGTTACTGGATTTGATGCCTTACACTTTAATAAAGCTTTAGCTTCTCCAGCTTTATTGCAACAACTTTCTTTCTCATCTTGATAATAATCTTTTGAATGTAAATTCATTTATTTAATCCTCCTTAAATTTGATAACATAATTTGTAGCACAATAATAACATTTAGTAAGACTTCTATACTATAATATATGAATTAAAATTTTAAATGTTCTGATTAAAAATAAAAAGACCCTTTTTATAGGGCCTTTTTATTTTTTATGGAATTATTATTATCAATAATATAATTATCCTTCCACTACTAAAGCTACTAGTGTTGGATTGTTAAATGTTACTATTGCAGTGGCTGCTGTTACAGTACCAGTACCACCAGCTGTAGATACAGTACTTGCTGATATAAAGTAAGTGCAACACTCACTATCACAATCACAACCACTATCACTATCGCAATCACAAACTTTAAAAGTTATAATATCAGTTATAGTTGTTATTCCTGTTGTTGAATAAACCCATGGATTTCCAATTGCAGTTGCAATAGTTTCACCTTTACAAAGTCTATTTAATTGGAATGTAATAGCAGATGTTGCTGTTGTAGCTGAAGCAGTAATAGTTATATTATTTGCAAATTCGAATAATATGCATGGGTCATGAAAAGCACCTGTGTCTAAAGTAGCTGTAGCTAGTCTTGGAGTAATTACTGCAGTTCCTGGAACCCCTGCAGTGGTGGTTGATGTCGCAGTTACTGTTACTGGATTTCCAGCTTTACATTTTAATATAACTTTAGTTCCTTCTTCTTTTTTCTTTTTGCAGCCACACTCTTTTTCTTCTTCGTAATGACCTCTTGAATTTGAATTCATATATTATTCCTCCTTAAATTTAAAAGCATAATGTGTAGTATAAGAATTCTAAATGTACTGTTTACATAAGGCGGATATATTAGAATTCTTATACTATAATGTATGACTTAGATTTATAAATGTTCTAGTTAATTTTAATTATTTTAAAAATTACTTATTCTTCCTCTTCACATTCGCATTCATCATCAAACAAAGGTTTAAGTTTTTGATCTGGGAAGAATTTTGGAACTGGTGCTCGATCAAATTTTTCACAAGGGTCTTCTTCGCACTCTTCTTCACATTGGCAAGGTACTGGGCAATATCCATATGCCGGAATTAATAGCTGAACAATTAGTTCACATTTTACAATAAGATGAAATCCTAGGGTTACATCTAAAACACTTTCATCACAATCATCCTTGCAAAAGAATCCATCTAAACATTCTGCTACTAATTCAAGCTTTATAATTTCTGAATCAAGATCACTGGATTTACCAGTTGGCACAGTTGTAGCAGATATTTGCGCAATTGAATCTGGACAATATAGTTTTGGTATAACCTCTGTACGATTAATCTCATAAAATTCACATTTTGTTTCTCCATCACAGTTTATATATTCAGCATAAAATGAAATTACAAAACATACTATTACTTTTTTGTAACTAGGATTTTTTTTGAGTGGAATTTTCTCTACCGAAATAAGCTGTAATTTATAATCCCTGCAGCCTGTAAATACTCTTGGGTCTTCAAGAGGGTCACTTCTTAATTCTTCATCGGTATCTACAGTATCTTTACCGCATCCATAAACTAAACATCTTTTAATTAAGCATTGGTCAAAAACCTTTGGGATTTCAACGCAAACTAGTTCTGCTGGATCTGGAAGGTATCCTTGCTTATTAATTACACCCGGTCTTGCAATAAAATCATTATGAGAAATAGTCATTAATTATCCTCCTTTTATGTTAAATGATACACATCTAATTCGTGTTCTCTGTTTTATAGTATGCTGTTACAAATAAGATGTGATTGATAAATCAATAAATTTTAAAAAAGATTTTTAAATGGAGATTATATTTAAATATTAACATTCTAAAAGGCTCGTTTTATCGAGCCTTTTAATTATTATAGTATTATGTGAAGCGCTAATGGTTTTGTGTTACCATAGCGAAAATATTTCATTATTAATAAAGTAAGGTTGAGTAATTACTACAAAATATGGTATTATCATTCTTCACACTCATCATCACATTTATCATAAAACAAAGGCCTAAGCTTTTGATCGGGAAAAAATTTTGGAACTGGTGCTCGATCAAATATTTCACAAGGATCATCTTCACAATCTTCTTCACATTGCCTAGGAACTGAACAATAACCATATGATGGAATTAATAGTTGAACAACTAACTCACATTTTACAATAAGATGAAATCCTAATGTTATGTCTAAAATAGTTTCATCACATTCATTATTGAATAAATTACCATTTAAACATTCTGCTACCAATTCAAGTTTTATAATTTCAGAATCAAAGTCACTAGACTTACCAGTAGATACACAAGTAGCAGATATTTGTGCTATTGAATCAGGGCAATATAGTTTCGATATGACCTCTGTACGATTAATCTCATAAAACTCACATTGATTATCACCATTACAATCTGTAAAATCAGCATAAAATGAAACTACAAAACAAACTATTATTTTTTTATAACTAGAGTTTAATTTTAGTGGTATTTTTTCTAATGAAACAAGCTTTAGTTCAAAATCCCTGCAGCCTGTAAATGTTTTTGGATTATCAAGGGGATTACTTCTTAATTCAGCATCTGTATCAACTGTATCTGGTCCGCAGCCATAAACTAAACATCTTTTAATAAGGCACTGATCAAAAACTTTTGGAATTTCAATACAAACTAACTCAGATGGATCAGGAAGGTATCCTTGTTTGTTAACAAGACCAGGTCTTGGAATAAAATCATCACGAGTAATAGCCATTATTTCTCCTCCTTTTATGTCAAGTGGTACACTTTCAATTCGTATCACTTATGGTATAGTATGCTAGTGTATACTAGTTGTGAGTAATATGAGCTTCTATAATCTATGTGTTAATTTGCATTAGATTAATACAATATTAGTTAGGTGTTATATGTATTGTATCTAATATTAATTATTAGGTTATATATTACTTTGATATAAAATATAATTTCTATAAGGAGATGAGTAATATGATATTATGTAGCCCATGTATATTATACGATGGTGAAGATCATATATGGAAATTTTATGTAAATGATAATAATGATTTAATATACAATATAATGTATTCAGAAGATAAATGGACTAAAGAAAAGAAAATTGACAGCGAAGTTTTAGATTTTGTAGTAAGCTTAGATATGGATAACAAAATTTGCATTATATATAGTGTAAAAGTAGGGGAGCTTAAGTTTTGTGTATGGGAGGTTGACAGGTGGCTTGGAAAAACCATTTATACTTTTGAAAATAAAGAATATGAGATGTCAGAATTAAGTGTTATTACAATTTATAAATCAACCAATATATTTTTTATTGCTAAAAATAATTTAAGTAAAATAAAATGTTCATTAATTCATTTATGTTTAAATAAGGATGAAAGCATATTTAATACAATAGATACCATAACGTTTCAAAAGGATATTTTTTTTCATTATGAAGTACAAACCTTAGAAAATGACACTTTATCATTAATATTTATAAAAGGTGAAAAAAATGGATCATCAATAAATTTGGCAGAATACAAAAACAATAAATGGAGTACTCCTAAAAGATTGTATGGAATTATCGGTAGTAGTGTTAATTTTTATACAGCATTATATTTAGACAACATAAATATAATGAATTTGTCTAAAGAAGGCTCTTTATATGTGTTAGAAAATGTAGTAATTGGACCTGATGGAAAAATGAAAAGTTATAAAATACATGAAACTCCATGTAAACCAATTAATTTTTGTTTTGTTGAAATTAAAGGAATTCTTTGGGCAACGTGGGTTGAAGGTAAAGATGTTTATGTGTCTTCATATAAACACAAATGGAGTGAACCCTGCAAATATTATATAGAGGCTACTGATGAATTTTTAATATACAAATATTTATCTTTAAGTAATAAAGATAATGCTATAAAGTGTAGATATATACTAGGAACAAATTCGACGCAAATAAAGCTAGTATCTCCTAACTACACAAATGATTATAATAATAGTATTTCTCAAATTACCAAAGTAGATGAAAGAGTAACATTAGATTCTTCAGTTGAAAAAGGGAAAATAAATTTGCAAGAAGAAAATTTGATTTTGAAAAAAAACAATAGCGATTTTAAAAAAGAACTTATGGATTTGCAAATAAAATATCAACAAAAACTGAGAGTTATAGAGGAATTAGAAGATAATTTCTTTATGCTTACAAATGCAAAGAAAAAAGCTGAAGAAAAACTTTCTATAATAGCTGAGATTCAAAAAACTTCTATGAAAAAGTTGAAGGTAATGGAAATTGAAAAAATATCTAGTACTGTACTGCTAGATGATCTAACAAATAAATCACAAAAACTTACTAATGAATATGAAGGATTAAAAGAACAAAAAATATATAAATCTAATGTCATAAGTGAATTAAAAAATAAATTGCAACAATTAACTAGTGAAAAGGAAGCGTTAAGACAAGATTTAGATTTTGAAAAAAGTATTGGTATTGTAAATAGAATTTTCAAAAAAAAATCTGAAAAATAAATATAATAATCTCAAGAAAAAATATTACACTTTAAATTAACAAGATGAATTTACTTATCACAATAGTAGTATGATTTCATATTATAGAGTATTCAATTGTTTTATTTAATATAAAATCATTTATAAACTTGATCAGCAACAAAGGGGATGTACAAGACGATGCAAGTAGAAGAATCCGAATATTTAGTAGTTTACCCAGGTCATAATACTACAACACTTTTGTACCAAAGACTTTTAAAGAAGTCTTGCAATGTTGAATTAGTGTCAACACCAATAAAAATATCTTATGGTTGTAGTTTATCTATTAAATTTAAAGAAATCTATATGGATATTGTTAATGCTGAAATTCTAAAAATCAGTATAAAGCCCAAAGGAGTATACAAAATCATTAAAAAACTAAAGTTTAATACCTATGAAATGATTTAGTTTACATTTATATTATTTTTGGATTTGGGTTTTCCGAATCCTTTTTTTATTTTGTGCATATTTTGTACACTTAAAGCATATTTTCTATTAATAAGGTTAAAGGGTGTGATTGAAATGGATACAATTATAAGAAAAAATTTTTATTTTGTTTCAAATGTTAAAACTGGAACCTTAACTGTAATTGATGGGCTTTGCAATACAATATTAAAAGAAATAAAAATTGGTAAAAGACCATTCAAATTAGCAATAAAAGATGATAATACAATTGGTGTTGCTTGTGATGTTAGTAATACAATTTCGTTTGTTAATTGTAAAAGTTATGAAATAAGAGAACACTTTATTTCTAATAATGGTAATCTGATAATTGATAAAACAAATCAAAAGATATATGTTTCAGATACATCTGAGGTAACTATATATGATATGAATTTAGACAAAATAATAAATCGTTTTCGAGAATTTTCAGCGATTACTGATATAAAGCTTAACGCAAAAGGATCTAAACTATATGTATTAGATATGTTATTAAAACAATTAAACATTTATAGAACCGATACCTATACACTTATAAATTCATTTGAAAATTTAGGAATTAATCCAATATCCCTCTTAATTTCAGAGGATGATAAAACAGCATATATTTCAACAAAGATTGATATATTAAAAATAGATATTGGTTCAAAACTTGTAACTAAACTGATTTTGCCAAAAGGATCTTTGATAAATGATATGGTGTTAAATGAAAGGACCTTATATGCATCAAACTTAGGGCTAAATAGAATAGAATTAATAGATACTCAAACTAATAAAGTATACAATTATATTTTTACCTCAAGGTCTGAACCTACTAGCCTTTTTATAACTGATGACAATACTAAGCTATTAGTTGCTAATAGAGTTTGCAATGATTATGGTGGAATTGATATAATAGATTTAAAATCAAATTGTTTGATTAGTTCAATTCTAATGAATACAATTAATAGTCAGCCATATGATATTATTTCAATTAATCTTTCTTTTACATATGATACAACAGTTGCAATTACTAATTTTAATCCTGGTAACAAACAAATTGCGGTATTAGTAAAAAGAATATTTGCATCATATAATGAAAATATAAAATTTCCTACTATAAGCTTTAATTTACCTAAAGAAATAAATTCTTCTTATATATATAAATATACAAAGTTCGAACCAGGTATAATAGTGCCATCTACTGAATTTATGAGCTATGTATCCACAATATCTGAATTTTCAAGTATTAAATTCATTGCAAGAGTTAATTATATAACATATTATCTTGAAAACAATATAAACAAATATATAAATGGATTTTTTGAAAAACCTATAGATGTACTATTGAAGATTACCAAAGAGCGTAATTTAAATGAATTTGAGCTTAGTATTAAAACGACTAGTAACTTTACAAATAACCCCAAATTTCTAAATAATGTACTTACTTTTGGTGTTAGCACTTTAATGGAGTTAAAAGTAATAGGTGAAGATGAAATATATCTTACTAATTTAAAAGAAGAGGACAATTTTGAAGAATTCTCTGTTTTTGATGGCTCGATTTTTCCTGATGATACAATAATTCCATTTTAATATAAAAATAAATATTTTTATCTGGATTTTAGGATAATGAAACGGAAAGCGAGACGTAGCAATGTAAACTTAATTATTAAGTTTACATTGCTATTTTTCGCTTGGTTTTAATTCTTCTATTTCAAGTTTATCAAAATATATTTCCTCAATAAAATTATTTTCATCAAAACTTGATTTACGTCTTTTGTTGAATTCACTTACATTGGGTTTTAACCAATAAGGTGTTGAAATATCAAATTTGTAACATAACTCAGTTATACATATTTTTAGATTCTCTTGGTAACTATCTTCTATTTCAGATATTGCAACTTCATCTCTTATAATTCTATTATCCTTTATTAATTTGCCCCAAATTTTTAACATCGTGGCCTCCTTACTTGTATTTTTTTAAAAAATATCATTTATAATCTAATATTTTTTGCTAGTCCTAAGTTTATCATAATTATTAAATAAAGTCATGTTATATGTTAAGTATCTCTTGATTGTTTTCATCTTTAATGAAGAAGTATAAGTTGATTATTTTTACGAGATATTGCACATACTGAATTTAATATATATTCTAAATAAAATTTATATAGTATGTCTTAATATTTAAATTCTTTAATTTATTCTATATGTTACATAGTTGTATGTTTAAGTATAAAACAAAGGAGGATTAAAAATACATGGTAAATTTAGGGACAATACATTATGCATATATTATAATCATTCTAATAATTACTATTATAATTTCTATTAAAAAAGATGTAATACTTCCATGTATTTTAGGAATTGGAGTAATTGGATATATATATACAGGAAGTATCCTAAGTGCTGTTAAAATTATATATAAGGCTATAGTAATATCCGGAAAAGAATTCATTGAAATAGTTGTAGTTATTGCGTTGGTTAATGCGATGTCAAGTGCATTAAATGATTTGGGTGCAGATGAACTAATTATAAAACCAATAAGGAAATTAATGATAAACAAAACTATGTCATTCTTTGTTCTAGGTATTACCGTAACTTTGACTTCTTGGTTTATTTGGCCAACACCGGCCGTAGTTTTTATAGGCGCACTAATGGTACCAGCAGCAATACAATCTGGATTGCCACCAGTATGGGCTGCAGTAGTTTTATGTATATTTGGTAATGGGGTTGCCTTATCAAGCGATTTTGTTCTTCAAGCAGCGCCATCTATAACTGCGAAAACTGCGAACTTACCAAATGCACTAGGAATAATTCGAGAATGCCTCCCATTTTGGGGTGTAATGAGTATAGTCACTATTACTATAGCGTTTATACTTATGAGAAGAGATAAAACCATAAAAATTGAAGTAGACACAGATATAATTGAAAACAAGAAATCTTTGAAAAACAATTTAATAGGAACAAAGGTAATAGCAATAGTTACTCCGTTTATATTTATAACAGACATATTTTTTATAAAAAAATTTAATTTTATAGGCTCTGAGTCAACAGCCTTAATAGGTGGAACAGCATCAATAATGATGATAATTTGTTCTATAATTAATACTAATTTTAAAACATCATTAGGAGATGTTACTAAATATATTAAGAGTGGTTTTAGTTTTGGAATAAATATTTTTGCACCAATTATAATTATTGGTGCTTTCTTCTTTCTCGGAAGTGAAAGTACTGCTGTTGATATATTGGGAAATGGGGCTACTGGAATTCTAAGTGATATAGGAGTATTTGCAGCAAACAAGATACCATTATCTAAGTACTCTGTTGTAGGTATACAAACAGCAGTAAGTACTCTTCTTGGCCTTAGTGGTTCAGGCTTCGCTGGTCTTCCGTTAGTAGGTACATTAGCTAATACCTTTTCAACTACAATAAATATAGATAAAGAACAAATTGCTGCATTTGGTCAAATAATTACAATTTGGATAGGTGGTGGAACTATAATTCCGTGGAGTGTGGTTGCTGCGGCGGGAATATGTAAGGTTGAACCTTTTGATGTTGCTAGGAAGAATATTATTCCTGTAACGTGTGGAATAGTTGCTACAGTAATATTAGCACTACTAATTTTATAATTATTAGTGCTAATGTGTTAATTAATGGTGCCTAATTTAGAATTAATAGTGACCAATGCTTTAATTAATGGTAGCATGATATAGATACTAATACATTTGGGGGGAGTTTACATAAATGAATATTCAATTTTTTGGAACAAAAAAATGTTTTGATACAAAAAAAACTGAACGATATTTCAAGGAAAGAAACATAAAATATCAATTTATTGATTTAAATATTAAAGGGCTTAGTAATGGCGAATTTCAAAGTGTAAAAAGATCTGTTGGATTAAATAATTTAATTAATACAAATGCTAAAGATTACAAAAAATCAAATTTAAGCCAAATAAGGGGGGATGAGATTAAAGAAGAAATTTTATTAAAAAACCCTCAACTTCTTAAAACTCCTATAGTACGTAATGGGAAAGATGCCACTGTTGGTTATGTCCCCGAAATATGGGCAGACTGGGAATAGTAATATTACGTAGGCAACTAAATGAGATAACTTTTAGCTGCCTCCAGAAATACTATAAGGACTAATTTTTATTATATTAATTCGAATATTTTGATAATCTAGGAATCAATTGTTTGGATAATATTATTGCAATTACTGCTTTTATAATATCGCCAGGTATAAATGGTATACAAGCGTATTTTAGAGCTTCATAAAAGTTTATGCTTTTTCCTATATAAGTTGTAAAAATAAAATAGAAATAGGGTACACCAATAATATAAATTATAAAACTTCCCAAAATAACTGAATATATTATTTTAGAAAGAGACTTATCTTTTTCAGTAAGTTTTCCAATTACATAAGCTGCAATAATATAGCCTATGAGAAAGCCGAAAGAAGGTCTTACTATGGCGCCAAGGCCTCCATAAGCACCAGAAAAAATAGGTAATCCAATTAAGCCTAAAACAACATATGTAATTTGAGATAAAGCTCCTAATTTGGAACCTAGTATAATTCCTGATAAAATAACGAAGAAAGTTTGAAGCGTTATAGGTACTGGGCCTAGAGGTATAGACAAAATTCCTCCAACTGCCGTTAGTGCTGTAAATAATGCAGCAATTATCAAATCTCGAGTCGATAATTTCAAAATATATTCCTCCTAAAGCTTAAATTGAATTATACAATGTCTAAATAAGCCAATGTAGTTTATTAACCATTGTAAACTTTTTTATATTAATGGTTTACAATAATAATAATATCATTAATGATTTTGAAAGTCAATTAATATATATTTATTACAAAGGAGGCGGTTTAATGGATAAGGAACTAATTATAAATAAAACAATGGAATACGTAAAAAGTAAACTAGCAGGGGAAGGAACAGGTCATGATTTCTTTCATATATTGAGAGTTTACAAAACTGCAATTTATATATCTAAAAAAGAAGGGGCCGATTTATTTGTTGTTGGGTTAACTGCTTTATTACATGACATTGCGGATTGGAAATTTAATGATGGTGATAGTGATATTGGACCTAGACTTGCAAAAGATTGGTTAGAGGGTTTAAATGTTGATGATGCTATTATTAATAAAATTACTAATATAATACGAACTATGTCTTTTAAAGGTGGAACAACCAATTCTAAACAAGAAACAATTGAAGGCATGGTGGTTCAAGACGCTGATAGATTAGATGCAATTGGTGCTATAGGAATTGCAAGAGCTTTTGCTTATGGTGGATATAAAAAGAGAGAACTATACAATCCAGATATTAAACCACAGAAATATAAAGATTTTGATCAATATAAGGGAAGTGTTGATACTACTATTAATCATTTTTATGAAAAACTTTTATTACTAAAAGATTTAATGAACACTAAATCAGGCAAAACTATGGCAGAAGAAAGACATGAATTTATGATGACATATTTAGATCAATTCTTTGGAGAATGGGATTGTATTGAATCAAACTAAAGTTAAGATGAATTAACTTTATAGTTAATTCACCTCTTAACGTTTCTTAAATTCTTCTAAGTTCGTCTATATTAACACATAGGATAGTTGCTATTGTTTCAATTATATTAAAAGATGGATTTTTTTTGCTTCCTCGTTCAAGTTCTTCTAAATAAGTCTGTGATACATGTACACTTAAATTCTTAGATAAAGTTGATATATCTTTGCTTGTTAAGGATTTAGTAAGTCTTAATTCTCTAATCTTAGCACCATTAAGCATATAAAAACCTCCTTATATAGATATATATATAATACATATAAGCTGATATCTTTGTCATAATAAGTTGTACAAGCTAAGTATACTATGAATAAAGAAATAGCTATGTTATTTTTATGCTTTTTTTGTTAAGATTAGAAGTAATTTAGAAAAGTTACTAGATTAGATGCGTTTTATTTTCATAGAACTGACCAGTTATAAACTTCGTTCACACTTTGTTAGCATATTCGCCATTTAAGTGCCATACTGTATCTTTATTATAGAGATAAGAATAAAAAAAATTGCATTAAAAAGAAAATAAGACATTATTATTTGTATTATAAAAAACAATAGATTTCAAATGATTTATTTATATTTAAGATTTAAATTTATGATTAAGGAGAATTTATATGATGGAAACTATTTTAATAGTTGATGATGAAGAAAGAATTAGAAATCTTGTATCCATTTATTTAAGGAAGGAACAATATAATATTCTGCAAGCTGAAAATGGAAGAGAAGCTATAAATGTCTTTAATAAAAACTCGGTAGATTTAGTTATTCTTGATGTAATGATGCCTATTATGGATGGATGGGATGTATGCAAGGAAATAAGAAAGACTTCTAATATTCCAGTTATAATGCTTACTGCTAAATCTGAGGAAGATGATGAATTATTAGGCTTTGAATTAGGTACCGATCATTATATTACAAAACCCTTCGTTCCAAAGTTACTAGTCGCTAAAGTTAAAGCAATTATAAGACGAACTTATAGTACTGAAAGTGTTGTAAAAGAAGAAGACAACTTTGACGGGCTCGTAGTTGATAATTTAAGCCATGAGGTTACAGTAGATGATGTAGAAATAAACCTATCGCCAAAAGAATTTGAACTATTAAACTATTTTATACTTAATAAAAGGATTGTGTTAAGCAGAGAAAAAATATTGGACTCTTTATGGGGTATTGATTATTTTGGAGATTTAAGAACCGTGGATACTGTTATAAAAAGATTAAGAGAAAAGTTAGGTGAAAAGTCTTACCTTATATCAACCGTGAGAGGAACAGGATATAAATTCGAGGTGAGAAATGAAAAGTAAAAAAAGCATTACAAGAAAACTTTTCGCAATAACTTCTATAGTTTTTGTGGTTTTCATAACAACTAATTTAATAGTTCAATCTGCATTTTTCGGGCAATTTTATATAAAATGGAAAAAGGACACTTTGTCTCATGACCTCGTTAACTTTAGAGAAAAATATAGTTTACTTAAAACAAATGACGAGGAGACTAGCTTAATTAGTAGTTTTGAAGATCAAAATAATTATAAAATAATTATTAGAGATAAAGCAGGTAATTTAAAATATCTTACAAAAACAGTTGACGTAAGAAAGGACTCTATAAAAGCAAGAAGTATGGATCAACTAATGTCAACTCAAATAGAAACTTTAGGTGGGGTTGATAAATTCAAAAAAGATAAAAAACCTTTGATCTTTCTTACTGATAATAACCTAGATTCGGAAGAAAGTGAGGCTAGCATTTCCTACAGTGTTGCCGGCATTTCTTATGATGAAAAAAAAGATGAATTTATATATGTATATACTTCATTACAACCGGTAAATGAAGCAGTTCAAGTTATTAAGGAATTTTACTATTATTTTTATATAGGAGCCATAGTAATAATTTTATTCCTGTCTTTAATATATTCAAATATGATTGCTAAACCATTGATAAAAATAACTAAAACAGCAAGCAAAATGGCAAAACTTGATTTTTCAGAAAAATGTGTGGTAAAAAGTAATGATGAAATTGGTGCTTTAGCGACTTCGCTTAACCTCCTTTCAGAAAATTTAAATGAATCGTTAACATCACTTAAAGATGCTAATTCAAAGTTAGAAAAAGACATTGAAAAAGAGAAAAAATTAACAGAAATGAGGAAAGACTTTGTGGCAGCAGTTTCTCATGAACTTAAAACACCTATAACACTTATAGAAGGGTATACTCAAGCATTAAATGATGATATTTTAGAAGGAGAGGAGAAACAATATTTTATAGATGTGATAATGGATGAATCAAGAAAAATGAATAGCTTAGTATCAGACATGCTAAATTTATCTCAACTAGAGTCAGGAAATTTTAATTTGATTCAAGAAGATTTTTATATAGATGAACTAGTAAAACCGCTTGCAAAGAAATTTTCATCCCTACTTAATGAAAAGGACATTAAACTTAGTGTGAATTTAGTTCAAAACATAAAAGTAACTGCTGATTGGAACAGAATAGAACAAGTTTTAACGAATTATATGACTAATGCAATAAGACATACTAACAATGGTGGCTCGATAACTGTGACAATGATAGATAGAGATGACAATGTTTGCGTTGAAGTTGAGAATACTGGAAGTAAAGTTGATGAAACTGAAACGGATAAAATATGGGATACTTTCTATAAAATAGATAAATCAAGGACTAGAAAACTTGGAGGTACTGGACTAGGACTTTCAATAGTTAAAAACATTATATTACTTCATGGTGGTAGTTGTGGGGTAGCAAACACAGACATGGGAGTTAAATTCTATTTTATTTTAAATAAACATCACTAATGTATAAGGTACATTATAATTTATATCGTTTTTTTAATATTAAATATAATAGTATAACGGGTAAGTCAAATGATAGGTATAAATCATTTGACTTACCCTTTTTATATTAGTTTATAGGACTTAATTTAACAATTATTTGCATTACCCAAGATATATGTTGCTTCCTCTTTTTGACGCTAAACTTTAGTTGCTTAATATCATTAAATATCGGCGCATACCATTTTTTATATATTATAATAGTTATGGTTTTATTAAAAATTTCTGTATTTATTTCAAATAAAACCATTCAATATAATAAAAGTTATATTGAATGGTTTTGCTTTTACTTTAAATTTGGCTTTTTTACTCATTTTAGCAGTGATTTTCTTTATTTTATGGTATACTTGTATTGTAAACATTATGTTTACGTAAATAAACGTTTTAAATTTAATAGTATACAAATGTATACAAAACATTGAATTGTAAGTATTAATAATAATTTTTAATTATACTATCAAATAAATTGATAAAAATTTGCCCATACAAATATTCTTCATGATATTATAGATATAATGAAATTTTATGAGGAAATAGCTGTCTTTCAGTTATACATAGCTTCTAATATGTAAATAATGGGATTAATTTTATAAAATACCGCATTAAGAGAGGACGGATACAATGGATGCAATATTAAGCGTAAGAATAAGTGACGAGGTAAAACAAAAGTTTAATGAATTAGCTCAAAGTGAGGGAATAAACAATAAAGAATTTATGGAACAAGTAGTTAAATACTATGAATTAAATAGAGCAAGAGAAGAAGACAGTAGTATGTCCGAAGATATAAATGAATTACAAACAATAACAAACAGAATGTCCGATATATATATAAATATAGTAGAAAGAAATAATATAAAAGCTTTAGAGGTAAAAAATGTTCACAGAAATGAATTAGTAGATAAAGAGAAAGAAGTTAAAAAGCTATATGAAAACATTATTTCATTAAAAGAAGAGAAAAAAGAAGAGAATAAGAGGATTACTTTGCTTGAGAAAGACCAATCTGATAATAAACATATTGTTAAGGAATTACAAGAAAATACTAAGAGTTTGAAAACACTAAATAACATGCAAGGTGAAAAAATATTAAAGCTAAATGAAACCAATGAAAAATATGTTAAATATAAAGATGAAATTTTAATTCAAAAAACAGAAATTGATAAACTAAAAAATGAAAACATACAATTTAAGCAGGACTTATCAAATAAAAATGAGGAAGCTAGAAGAATAGCAAACCAAGTAGATGAATTAAATCAAATTAACAAGAATAAAATAGATGAACTTGAGTCAAAAGCTAAATTAGACATTGAAATGCAAAAGGAAAGAGCAATCTTCCAAATGGAGAAAGAACTTTTAAAATTGAAAGAGCAGCAACAATTAAAGATGCAGGAATTACAAGAAAGCTTTAATGAGCGAATTAATAAATTACTAAAGGAAAAAGAGGAAGCTGCGGAGAAATTTAAAAATATGGTTTCAGAAATAAATGAAGCTCGAACAAAGCAGATTAGTATTAAAGAAAAGTAGCATCATGTGGTATATAAATTGGGTGAATGAAAGGGCTAGATAAATGGTTAGAACTAGATTCAAGTAACTTAAAAAGAGAGAGGTCTATAAAAACAAAAGGCTTGGGAGCACTCAAATACACGAAGAAGTTATTGGAGAATATCCAATAGGCCAATTATGAATATTGCATATAAAGATAAAGACCTAGAAAATCTAGGTCTAATCAGTATAACAAAATATTATCTAGATGTTGTTGGTGCTTATAGAATCTCCATGTACCCATATTTCATAAAATAGAGGAGTAGTTAGAGTCTAAAGGCTAAACAGCAGGAAGTGATCCCTGCACCGACTGACCAGAAAATCACTAGGTCTCCTGAGTGAATCTCGTTATTTAAAAGAGCAGTAGCAAAAGCTATAAATGGACTGGTACAACCAGTATAACCGTATTCGTCACCGATATAAGTAAATTTAGAGATATCTTCATGGAGATTGGTACATAACTTATCTATATTATTTTTAGAAAATTGAGACATAAAATATCGTTTAACATCTTTCTTAGTTAAATTATGATTGGCTAAGATAGATTCAATAGAGTTTTCGGCACTTATAAAGGCTTCATCAGTATTGAAGGGATTCCATAGAAGTTTCTTACATGAATTATCTACTTCTGAGATATTGGAATAGCCACATTCAGGCATAAGAATTGTATCGTGGTAAGAACTATCAGTATAATAAGCGTTACCTATAACACCATGATTAGCTTCTTCGCAACGCTCAAGAATAATAGCAACTGCTGCATCACCAAAGTTAGAGTAGGTTATTTCATCGCTATCCTTAGAATGATGATTAATATGCTCGGACCCCACTAGGAGAACACGTTTCATGGTGGGGTTATTCATAATACTATTATATAGCTGATCGAGGGAGACAATCATTCCTACACAATTAGAATTTGTATCATATACACATGCAGAGGCCTTTCCATTGATAGCATGATGGATTTTAACAGCATTAGAAGGTGCAATATATTCAGGGGTTGAAGATGTGAAAACAATTAAATCGATATCTGATCCTAATAAATTCGAAGTAGATAGTACTTTCTTGGAAGCTTCAATAGCCATTGTTAAAGCATTTTCATTATCGGAAGCTAAATAGCGTGATTTTCTTCCTAAATTATCAAATAATGGTTGTATATCTTTATTAAGCTCCTGAAAATGCTTTATGAAATAACTATTATCTACTTTAATTTCTGGATGGTAAATTGCTGCATTTATTATTTTTACACCTATATTATTCGTTAGTAATCACTCCTTAAAATCTGATGGTAAAATAAAGCAAAGATATACAAAAGTTCGTATATCTTCTCTGTTAATAGAATATTTATTTTATAGTTCTTTTTCTGCGTCTTCTAGTGAAGAAACAAATAATGCTGAAAGATTAGATTCTTTAGCAATTCTTTTTACTTGCATTTTTGCAGATATAACTGTTGGTTCAACAAATACCATTTTCTTAAATCCGCTTGAAGTATATAATTGGTAACACTGAGAAAGAACTGGAAGAATTTCTGGCTTAAGCACTGCCAAAGATCTTGCGTCAATAAGGAATGAATACTCACCTGGCTTAAACTGTGCTAGTGCTAAGTTATAGTCTTTTACAAACTGTTCCGCTTTTTCTAGTTGAAAAAATCCTTTTAATTCTATAATAAATCTTTTTTTTGCTGTATCTGTTTTTATTGAATACATTTCATTTGCCATTTTGTAATCCCCTTAATAGTTATATTTATTATATTATCGGTTAATCCAAGAATAACTGTAGGTATTTATTATATTTTAGAGATTACTTATATAAGTCAGTTCTGTCAACGGACTGTGATATATTTAGACACCCCTCGCATCCACCATAAGACAGCAACAATTTTGATGCAATGGAAAACCCTCGAATTCCAGGGCTTTTATTGTTTTTTTGTGTATATGCAAGGCGTTGTTCTAGATAAGAAAGGAAAACGAAAAATGAAACCAAGTATACCAAGAGATGCATTGTGTCATAATTTTACAGGATGTTTTGAAAGCAGAAAATAGAATTAATTTAATAAATATAATACTTATTAATAAAAGGAAGAAGATATGTTCTAACATACCCCCACGTGGAGACAGTCGTATTGATGTCAAGAGTGTAAAAATTAAGTTGACAGGAAGCACTGATAAATAAGGATAATTTAGATTGACTAGGACATAAATATGTTATACTTAAAGAAAAATCAAGATGCATAAAAGAAAGGAAAACAACTAAAATGGATACAAAAGAATTTCAAAAAAGATCTCTAGTTTCAATATTCTTCTCATATTTTAAACCACACAAGAATTTATTTATATTAGATATGTCATGTGCATTTTTAATTGCTGTTATCGACTTATCATTTCCAGCAATAACTCGTTATTCTCTAAATGATCTATTACCTATTAATGCTTATAAAACTTTTATAACTATTATGGTGATTATGTTAATTGCATATACATTAAGAGCTTTTTTCTACTATATAATAACCTACTATGGTCACACTTTTGGTGTATTAGTAGAAGCAGATATAAGAAGCGATTTATTTAAGCATATGCAGGAATTGTCTTATGGATACTTTGATAGAAACCGTACCGGTCAACTACTGAGTAGATTGACAGCAGATTTATTTGATATAACTGAACTTGCTCATCATGGTCCTGAAGATGTTTTTATATCAACATTGACAATAATAGGATCACTAGGTATCTTATTTACTATTCAGTGGAAATTAACTTTGGTTATTGCTTTAATCTTGCCTATATTTCTATTAGTTGTATGGTATAGACGTTCTGAAATGTCAAAAGCTTCTCTTGAAGTGAAAGAAAAAACAGCTTCTATAAATGTAAATATTGAATCAGGAATTTCAGGCATGAAAACAGCGAAAGCATTTGCAAATGAGAATTCAGAATTTGATAAGTTTAGTGAATCAAATGATGCTTTCAAAACATCTAAAACCAAATTCTATAAGGCTATGGGATATTTCAATGCTTCAATGGAATTTTTTCTTTGTATTTTGCCAGCAACCGTTATCTTAGTAGGTGGTATATTAATTATGAAAGGACAAATGAATCAAATTGATTTAATCACTTTTACCTTATATATTGCCACTTTTATAACTCCAATTAGAAAACTTTCAAACTTTGCTGAACTATTTGCAACAGGTGGAGCTGGACTTGTACGTTTTGTAGATATGATGCGTACTGAAACTGAAATGAAAGATGATCCTAATGCTATAGAGATAGGCAGAGTAAAAGGCGAATTAGATATTGAAAATATTAGTTTTTCTTATAAAAAAGGGATTCAAGTATTACACAATATTTCTCTTCACGTCGACCCTGGTGAAACAATTGCAGTCGTAGGTCAATCGGGTGGAGGAAAATCAACACTATGTAAATTGATTCCCAGGTTCTATGATGTTGATGAAGGGAAAATTTTGCTTGACCATGTAGATATACGTAATATTACACAAGAATCATTGCATAAAAATATTGGAGTTGTAGAACAAGACGTGTTCCTTTTTGCTGATAGTATTCTTGAAAACATTAGATACGGTAGACCTGAAGCTACTCCTAAGGAAGTTGCAATAGCAGCAAAACAGGCTGAAATTTATGATGATATTATTGCTATGTCTGATGGATTTAATACTTTTGTTGGTGAACGTGGTGCAATGCTTTCTGGTGGACAAAAACAACGTATTTCTATAGCTCGTATATTTCTAAAAAATCCACCATTCTTAATTTTAGATGAAGCAACTTCTGCCCTTGATAGTGTTACTGAAGCTAAAATACAAGAAACTTTTGATAATCTAATAATCGGAAGAACAACCTTTGTTATTGCTCATAGATTGTCTACTGTTAGAAATGCAGATAGAATTCTTGTATTTGATAGTGGAAATATTATTGAAGATGGAAATCACGAATGTTTAATGGAAAAAAACGGTGTATATGCCGAGCTTTATAAAACTCAACATATAAGTAAATAGATGATTTCTGAATTTTAAATTACAATAGACATTTTAAAAGCAAATTTGACTAGATATTTAGAGGAGTTGATAGTAAGGTCTATTTTTTCTCACTAACCTCATCATATTTCGTCTTAATCGTCTTAAAATCTTCCCAAGTATCTCGCTTTTTAGATGGATCACGTAAAAGTGCAGAAGGATGATAAGTTGCAATTAAAAAATAGCCTTTTCTATAAAACCAAATGCCGTGCTCCTTTGTAATTTTTAAATTTGGGGATATAATGCTTTGGGCTGAAACTCGTCCTAGGCATACAATTATTTTTGGATGAATTAATTTAACTTGATTTCGAAGAAAGGGTAGACAAGATATTTTTTCTATATCTAGTGGATTTCTATTTTTGGGTGGTCTACATTTTATAATATTTGCGATGTAGATTTCTTCTCTAGAAATATCAACCGAAGTCAGAATTTTATTGAAAAGTTGACCGGATTTACCTACGAAAGGTATACCAGATAAATCTTCCTGCTCTCCTGGAGCTTCACCAATAAACATTAAGTCGGTATGAATATCTCCTTGACCGAAAACCATATTCGTTTTGGTTTTATGTAAATCACATTTTGCACAATTATTACACATTTTTTTAAGTTCAGTCAAATCAACCATTCAAATTTCACCCCTAACAATTATAGTATCTTACATTATAGCATATAATTAAAGTATTGAAAATAATATACATTTTATTAATAATATACAATTAAATTAATTTATTTGAATTTTTATATCAGAAGAAACTCAAGTTATCTAGTAATAAATTAAGCGATATTTCAAATGAAATGTGCTATTTATCTTATAAAACTACATTGACATTATATAATTATGTTGGTACAATGTTTTAAAGAGTGATGACTAAGGTCACACAAAGGGGTACACCACCACGGGTGTAGGTCTTTGTGTGACCTTTTTTGTTGTATACAAATTTCGGGGGGTGGAATTATGATTTACGTAAATGGTAACGAAATAAGCAATGCTGATAATTTAAAGTTATCTGATTATCTAGTACGAGAAGGTTATAAAATTTCTTGTGTTGCAGTTGAATGTAACAATTATATTGTGTCAAAAACTCAATATGAAGAAAAAATATTAACTGATGGTGATGTTATTGAAGTTATGAGTTTTGTAGGAGGCGGCTGATTTGAATATAAAATTAATGGTAATAAAATAAAGGTATGTAAAATAAAGGAGAAAAAAACATGGAAAATAATACTGATAAACTTATTATAGGTGGACATGAATTTAGTTCACGATTTATATTAGGATCTGGAAAATATTCACTTGATCTAATAAATGCAGCTGTTGAAAATGCTGGTGCGCAGATTATTACTTTAGCATTACGTCGTGCTAATTTGGGCGGCAGTGCTAATATTTTAGATTATATACCTAAAAATGTTACATTACTTCCAAATACATCAGGGGCTCGTAATGCGCAGGAAGCAGTTCGTATTGCACGTCTAGAACGCGAGATTGGATGCGGAGATTTTATTAAAATTGAAGTTATTCGTGATTCAAAATATTTGCTGCCAGATAATTATGAAACACTAAAAGCTACTGAAATCCTTGCAAAAGAAGGTTTTATAGTAATGCCTTATATGTATCCAGATCTAAATATTGCAAGAGATATGGTAAATGCTGGAGCGGCTGCTATTATGCCACTTGCTGCACCTATTGGATCAAACAAAGGGTTATGTACACGTGATTTTATTAAAATATTAATTGATGAAATTGAACTTCCAATTATTGTAGATGCAGGAATTGGGAGGCCATCTCAGGCTTGTGAAGCTATGGAAATGGGAGTTTCGGCTATTATGGCTAATACTGCAATTGCTACGGCAGGTAATATTCCAGCTATGGCGGATGCTTTTAAGAAGGCAATAGAAGCTGGAAGAGGAGCATATCTTTCAGGGATTGGTAGTGTAATTTATAATGGGGCCTGCGCTTCATCACCATTAACTGGATTTATTGAAGAATAAGGAGGAGATTTAAATGGAACAACGTATCGATCATATGAAATATATGGAAGGCATGGAAGAGACTAATTCTAATGTTATGGATCAGGTTATCTCAAAAATGAAATCATACGATTCTGAAAAATATACAGCTCAAAATGTGCTTATGGCTCTTAAGAAAGACGTATTAGATATTGAAGAGTTTGCAGCTTTATTATCACCTGCAGCATTACCTTTACTTGAGGAAATGGCTAAGCGTGCTAAAGTAGAGACACATAAGCATTTTGGCAATTCAGTTTATATGTTTACTCCAGTTTATATTGCTAATTATTGTGAAAACTATTGCATTTATTGTGGGTTTAACCGCTATAATAAAATTAAGCGTGCGAGACTTAATTTCGATGAAATAGAAAAGGAAATGCAAAGTATTGCGAGAAGTGGACTACAAGAAATATTAATTCTTACTGGTGAAAGTCGTAGTATGTCTGATGTTTCGTATATTGGTGAAGCTTGCAAAATAGCTAGAAAATATTTTAAGGTAGTTGGTCTTGAAGTATATCCAATGAACTCAGATGAATATGCATATGTACATAAATGTGGTGCAGATTTTGTTACAGTATTTCAGGAAACTTATAATTCAGATAAATATGAAACATTACATTTAGAGGGACACAAACGTATTTTCCCTTATCGTTTTAACGCACAGGAAAGAGCATTAAAAGGTGGAATGCGAGGTGTTGGATTTGCTGCACTACTGGGACTAGATGATTTTCGAAAGGATGCTTTCGCAACAGGACTTCATGCATACCTTCTTCAACGTAAGTATCCACATGCTGAAATTGCGCTTTCATGTCCAAGGTTATGTCCAATAATAAATAATGATAAAATCAATCCCAAAGATGTTCATGAAAAGCAGCTGCTACAGATAATTACTGCATATAGAATATTTTTGCCTTTTGCAAACATTACTATATCAACTCGTGAACGTGCTGGTTTTCGGGATAATGTAATTGGACTTGCAGCAACTAAAATTTCAGCAGGAGTTTGTGTTGGAATAGGTGGTCATATAGATAATGAAGAGGCTAAAGGTGATGAACAATTTGAGATTTCGGACCCACGTACAGTATCGGAAATATCTGATGTAATTAAGGATCATGGTCTTCAATCAGTTATGAGTGATTATATATATGTATAAATTGATTGCTATTACCAATCGTCATCTTTGTAAGAATGACTTTTTACAGCAGATACAAAATATATGCTTATTAAATGAAAAAAATGCTTTGGTTAAGTCTGTGAGTGTAGTACTTAGAGAAAAAGATTTATCTGAAAATGATTATAAGGATTTAGCAACTAAGGTATTAAAAATATGTAAAAAAAATAATACAGAGTGTATATTACACACTTATTATAAAGTAGCAACAGAACTTAATTGTAAAAAGATTCATCTGCCTTTACATGTTTTAAAATCTAAGCCAGATATATGCAAAGAATTTAATGAAGTTGGAGTGTCTATCCACAGCGTAAATGAAGCAAGAGAAGCTGCTAGTTTAGGTGCAACTTATATTATAGCAGGTCATATATTTGTTACTGACTGTAAAAAAGACATTCCACCTAGAGGTTTAAACTTTTTATCAGAGGTCTGTAGTTGCGTAAATATTCCTGTTTATGCTATTGGTGGTATTCTTCCTACAAATGCTCAAAAAGCTATTAATGCAGGCGCAGATGGTGTTTGTATTATGTCAGGGTTAATGACTTTCGAAAACCCTAGAATATTTATATGAAAAACAAATCTTCACATTATAATAATTCGATAAATTTGTTGAATAAAGAAGCTTAAACTGGAAAACACATCCTTCATTCTTAATTAATTGAAATAATAAGTATATCCTTCTGTTATTAGTAAACGGTAAGGATGTACTTATTATTTTTATTTACCATTTAATATTATTTATTAAATTTTAATATATTCCTGTATTTAGTATTTTTTGTATAATACTAAATATTGCATTTAAAATAATTGCATTTTTTCTGTTTTTAAGATATAATATGCTAAAAAAATATATAAAAGTAAATTATGAAAATTAATGGAAAAATAGAATAAAAAAGGTTATAGTATATTTATAATAGTTTTCATTATTTAGCATTTTAAGAAGATTTGTGAAAATATGTTCTATATACAAAAATACACAGGTGAAGTCAATAATTATCAAGGAGGTATCATATGTTATGCGCTCACATTAATCCAATTACATTAAAGGAACAAGGTGTTAAGGAACACTTGGATAATGTTTCTAAAATGTCTATGAAATATGGTGCAAAAATTTCGCTTGAGGCTACAGGAGAATTAATTGGTATTCTTCATGATATGGGAAAGGAAACACATAAATTTGATAAATATATACATTATTCCTCATCGCACCCAAGTGATAAATCCCTCAGGGGAACAATAAATCACTCTACAGCAGGTGCAAAGTTTATTTATGATAATTTCTATAATACAACTGATATGTTCCAAAAGTTCACAGCACAGCTTATTTCATTGGCTATTTGTTCTCATCATGGAGGACTTATAGATTGTTTAGACTTAAAGGGCATTGATATATTTACTAATAAAATGGAAACGGATAAAGATATTTTGTATGAGGAAGCTCTACGTAATTTTAAGTCAGAATATTCGGGAATTGAACACATTAAAGATCTGTTCAATAAATCAAAGGATGAAATAAAATTTGTTTTTACAAACATTAATAAGATAGATGGAACTGCTAAATTTGGGCATTTCGCAGCTGGAATGCTTCAAAAATACCTTTTTAGTTGTGTTATTGATGCGGATAGATATGACACATATACATTTATGGAAGGAAAAGATCAGAAAAAAAGTATTGATAAATCAGCTTTATGGAATGAACTTGTGGATAAATTAGAAACTAAACTAGAAAGTTATCCCAAAATAACTAAAATAGATTTATTGAGAGAAGAAGTTTCTATAGCATGTAAAAATTTTGCCAAAAATAAACCAGGAATATATCAGCTTGCTGTGCCAACAGGAGGAGGAAAAACCCTTTCTAGTTTAAGGTATGCTCTAGGGCATGCAAAGAAATTTAATAAAGATAGAATTTTTTATATTATTCCTTTTACTACTATTATTGATCAAAACGCTAAGGATATAAAGGATATTTTATGCCGTGATGATGTAATTCTAGAACATCATTCAAATCTTGTTGTAGATAACCAGCAGGAGGATTATAAACTTTTAACGGAGAGATGGGATAGTCCTATTATTCTTACTACAATGGTACAGTTCCTTGATACTTTATTTAGTGGAGGTACGCAAGGCGTTCGGCGAATGCATAACCTTGCAAATTCAATTATAATATTTGATGAAATTCAGGCAATACCTATCAAGTGTATTAACATGTTTAATAGTGCAATAAATTTTCTTTCAAACATCTGTAATGCGACAATTATACTTTGTACAGCTACGCAACCACTTTTATCCACAACAAAAATGCCTTTAATGCTGAGTGAAAATGCTAATATAATTACGGATATACATGAGAAATTCAAACAATTTAAACGTGTAAATTTGGTGGATAAAAGGATTATTGAAGGGTACAGTGTATCAGCAATGAAGGAATTTATTTTAGAAATTATGGAAAAGTTAGATAACGAAATGGAGATTAATCACAAGCTAGCTAGTGTATTAGCAATTTTCAATACTAAGAATGCTGCAAAAGAAGTTTTTAATGAATTGAAAAAAGCAAATGTAGATTTACCTAAAGAAAAACAGTATTTAATTTTTCACTTGAGTACTAATATGTGCCCTTCTCATAGAATAAAAATTTTAAAAGATATGAGAAAAAAGTTGGGGCATCAGAGGATAATTTGTGTAAGTACTCAGTTAATAGAGGCAGGTGTAAATATTTCATTTGGGTGTGTGGTGAGGTCTCTTGCTGGACTTGATAGTATAGCGCAAGCAGCAGGTAGATGTAATCGTCATGGAGAAAGTTCTTGTAGTGATGTTTATATAGTTAATGTTGATGGAGAAAACGTTAGCAAACTGGTGGATATAAAAGAGGGACAGGAATGTACAAAGAGAGTTCTTGATGAATATAAAGAAAACCCAAATGTATTTGATAATGATCTTCTTTCACCCAAAACCATGGAAAGATATTATAAGTACTATTACTATAATAGAAGTGCAGAGATGGATTATACATTACCTAAGCCAGACAATGATAATTCAATGTATGATTTATTATCTGTAAATAATGAGGGCGGTAATGCATTTAATAGTAGGAATGGTTGTAAATCAAAATTAATGTTAAAACAAGGATTTAAAACTGCAGGTAAAGACTTTCAAGTAATTGATCAGAATACAACAGGTGTCATTGTTCCATATGAAGAAGGTGAGGAGCTTATAGCTCTTATAAATGGTCAATGTAGTTTAGGAGAATTAAAACAGTATTTAAAGAAAGCACAGCAGTTTTCGGTGAATATATATGAAACAGATAAAAGAAAACTTGAACAAATGGGAGGTCTTATTGGGTTAAAAGATAATGCAATAATTGCTCTTAGAAAAGAATTCTATACGGAAGATGCAGGGGTAACATTTGAAAATGCACCAATGGAATTTTGTAATTTTTGAGGAGGTTGAGGTAAGTGGAAAGAGAAAATATTGTTGAATTTAAAGTTAGTGGGCGTTACGCACTTTTTAGCGATCCTATAAATAGAATTGGAGGAGAAAAATTCTCATATCAAGTACCGACTTATCAAGCATTAAAGGGAATGCTTGAGAGTGTATATTGGAAGCCTACACTAAGATGGATAATTGACGAAGTTAGAGTAATTAATCTAATTAAAACTCAATCACAGGGAATACGACCCGTAAACTTTAGTGGAGGGAATACGCTGTCCATTTATACGTATCTGGCAAATGTTGAATATCAAGTAAGAGCTCATTTTGAATGGAACTATAATCGTCCTAATTTAGAGCAGGACAGAAATGAGAATAAGCATTATTTAATTTCTAAAAGAATGATCAAATGTGGTGGTAGAAGGGATGTTTTCTTAGGAACCAGGGAGTGTCAAGCATATGTTGAACCATGCAAATTTGGAGAAGGAGAGGGGGATTATGACAATTATGGGTCGCTTTCCTTTGGGCTAATGTTTCATGGCTTTGATTATCCGGATGAAACAGGGGAAGATGTACTAACGGCTCGGCTTTGGACACCAATAATGAACAATGGTTATATCAAATTTATAAGACCTGATGAATGTACTATAAAACGTGAGCTATCATCAATGAAACCTAAGGTGTTTGATGAAAATAATTTCAGTGGTTATGAGGAATTTGAAAAGGAGGGGGAGATTATTGAGCTGGATACAGAAACTTTATGATACTTATGAGAATTGCAAAAGTGAAGTGGGGGTTCCTGGAACAGATGAGAAGAGAATTACGCTTCTTCCAATTTCCCATTCAACGCAAAATGCGCAAATAGAAGTTGCTATTAATGGAGAGGGTAAATTCCTAAGGGCAAGGCTACTTGAAAAAAATGAAGTTATTACAATTATTCCTGTAAATGAAGATTCGGCTGCAAGGGGGAATGGAAATTTACCGCACCCACTTTGCGATAAATTGCAATATGTTGCTGGTGATTATAGCAAGTATGTAGAGAAGAAAAAAGGTGAAAAATTTTACGAAAATTATATAGGGAAACTTGAGGATTGGTGTAATTCACCTTACTCTAATAGAAAAGTTAATGCAATTTTATGTTATTTAAAAAAGAAAGCACTTATATCAGATTTAATACATCAGAAGATATTGATATGTGATGATAATGGTGGGCTTAAACAAGGTGTGAAGCTTGGAGTAGGTGATCAAAGTGATGCTTTCATAAGATTTAGGGTGGAAATTTTGGGTGAAGATGAATCTGCTGTATGGCTTGATAAAGATATTTATGAAAGTTATATTAATTATTATTTAAGTCTTAAAGAAAAGGTAGATTTGTGTTATGTAAAGGGACAAGTCATTCCTTGTTCAGTAAAACATCCTGCAAAGATTAGACATACAGGAGATAAGGCAAAACTTATTTCGGCAAATGATGCTAGTGGGTTTACATATCGAGGACGGCTTGGTGGGGAAGATGACAAAAATAAAGTTGTGAGTATTGGTTACGAAACTTCACAAAAGGCACATAGTGCATTACGATGGCTTATAGAAAAACAAGGTTATAAAAATGGTGATCAGGTGATTATAGTCTGGGGCACTAAAAATCAAGATATTCCTGACCCTTTGTGCGATACGCAAGATAGTATGTTTGGTAAAGAAGAGCCAGCTGCTATTTCAACCGAAAAGGAGTTTGCAAAGAGGTTGAATAGTGCTATTGCAGGTTATGGTTGTGATTTAGCTATAAAAGCTGAAATAATTATTATGGGACTAGATGCCGCAACAACAGGAAGACTATCTATCACATATTATCGCGAACTTGATGGTATGGATTTCTTAAATAGGATTGAAAACTGGCATAAGACTTGTATTTGGAAGCATTCGTATAAAAAAATATCCGATGGTGTTGATGAAAAAGGAAAATTGAAATTTAAGCCAATTACTTTTATCGGTGCTCCATCTCCTAAGGATATAGCTTTAGCATGTTATGGGGATAAAGTGAATGATAAGTTAAAAAAATCAACTGTAGAAAGATTATTACAATGTATTATTGATGGTGCTGGGATACCTTATGATTTTGTAAATTCAGTAATAAACCGTGCTTCAAATCCAGTTTCAATGGAAAAGTGGGAATGGGAGAAAGTATTAACAATAACTTGTGCATTAGTGAAAAAATATAGATATGATAAATTTAAGGAGGAATGGTCAATGTCACTTGATGAAAATCAGATGGATAGAAGTTATATTTTTGGCAGGCTTTTAGCGGTAGCACAGCAAATTGAAGAATATGCGTTATATACGGTTGGTGAAAAAAGAGAGACGAATGCAGAAAGACTAATGCATCAATTTAAAATTCATCCTTATAAAACATGGGGTATTATTACAGATAAGCTTAAGCCATATATGGCAAGGTTAGGGTTAAAGGGCACAAGTTTAACGGAACTAATGACAAAGATAAATTCTATGTTACCATATGAAGAATTTACAAGTCAAAAGAAATTAGATGACAGTTATATCTTAGGTTATTATTGCCAAAGACAAGTTTTTATTGATGAAAAAAATAAAAGAATAGAAGAAAATGCAAAAAAGAAATTACAAAAAACAAACGAAGGGGAGATTTAATATGAGTAATTTTGTAAATAAGATTGATTTTGCGGTTATTATTTCAGCTAAAAATGCAAATCCTAATGGAGACCCATTAAACGGAAATAGACCTAGAGAAAACTACGATGGGTTTGGTGAGATTTCTGATGTTTGCATCAAAAGAAAAATTCGTAATCGCCTTCAAGACATGGGCGAGGAGATATTTGTTCAATCAGATGAGAGAAGAACAGATGGCTTTAGAAGTCTTAAAGATAGGGCTGAAGGTTGCCCAGAACTAAAAAAATCAAATAAAGACAAAGAAAATTATGCGAAAATAGCTTGTGAAAAATGGATTGATGTTAGAAGTTTTGGTCAAGTATTTGCATTTAAAGCAGGAGCTGATAATTCTGTTTCAATTGGGATAAGGGGACCGGTTTCAATCCATTGTGCTGTAAGTGTTTCACCAATTGAGATATCAAGTATGCAAATAACAAAAAGTGTTAATGGAGAAACTCAGAAAGACCCAGATAAGAAAAGTTCAGATACAATGGGTATGAAGCATAGAGTTGAATTTGGCGTTTATGTGATTTATGGAAGTATTAATATTCAATTAGCAACAAAGACAGGTTTTAGTGAAGAGGATAGTGAACTTATTAAAAAGTCATTAATAACACTTTTTGAAAATGACTGTTCATCTGCTCGCCCTGATGGAAGCATGGAAGTATGTAAGGTTTATTGGTGGAAACATAATGCACAAATGGGTCAATATTCTTCTGCAAAGGTGCATAGAAGTTTGCAAGTTGTACCAATTGTAGATATACCAAAGAGTATTAATGATTATAATATTTCTAATGAAACATTAGATGGGCTAATACCAGAAATATATGATGGAATATAAAGAAGATGATTTTTTGCTGTTGTCTGGGATACAACATTTTGAATTTTGTAAACGTCAGTGGGCATTGATACACATAGAACAGCAATGGCAAGAAAATCTTCGAACAATTGAGGGCGAAATTCTTCATGAGAAAACACATGATGATACTGTAAAAGAAAAACGTGGAGATATAATTATTTCCCGTGGGATGAAAATATTCTCGTATACACTTGGAATAACTGGAACTTGTGATGTAGTTGAACTACATAAGGATTCGCAGGGGGTAAATATATTTGGAAGGACTGGGAAATATAAGCCAGTTCCTGTAGAGTATAAGCGTGGGAAACCAAAAGAAGATGCATCAGATGTTCTACAATTATGTGCACAGGCTATGTGTATTGAGGAAATGTTATTATGCCAGATTCCTGAAGCATATTTGTTTTATGGGGAAACAAAACGTAGACTTAAAATCGTATTTGATAATGAATTACGTGATCATGTGAAAATTATTTTTAAAGAAATGCATGAATTATATGATAGAAGATATACACCTAAAGTTAAAATATCTAAAAGCTGTAAAGCGTGTTCACTTACTGAGGTTTGCATGCCGAAGTTATGTAAAAATCCATCTGCCCTTAATTATATTAAGAAAAATATTTTGGAGGTGGAAGAATGAGAAAACTACTAAATACACTTTATGTTACATCTCCAAATACTTATTTATCCCTTGATGGAGGAAATATTGTGATTTTAAAAGAACAAATAGAAATTTCAAGAATTCCATTACACAATCTTGAAGGGATTGTGGCTTTTGGTTATACTGGTGCAAGTCCAGCATTAATGGGTGCATGTGCAAAACATAACATTGCATTAAGTTTTATGAAACAAAGTGGTAGGTTCCTTGCAAGAGTAGTTGGTGAGGTTAGGGGTAATGTTACTTTAAGAAAGGCTCAGTATAGGCTTTCAGACAGTAATGAGGAAAGTAATAAAATAGCTAAAAACTTTATTATAGGAAAAATTTATAATGCGCGTTGGGTTATTGAACGTGCAACTCGTGATTATGCAATAAGACTTGACGTTGATAAGTTAAAAGGAGTTTCTAAAACTCTTGTAAATTCGCTTTCATTAGTTGAACAAAGTGAAAATTTAGATCAGCTCAGAGGATATGAGGGGGAAGCAGCTTCGCAATATTTTAGCGTATTTGACGATCTAATTCTTCAACAAAAAGAATCTTTTTATTTTCATTGTCGTAATAAACGTCCACCTCTAGACAATGTTAATGCGATGTTATCATTTGTATATACGCTTTTAGCACACGATGTTGCAGCGGCATTGGAAACAGTTGGATTGGATCCTTACGTAGGATTTTTACATCGTGATAGACCGGGTAGAGTTTCACTAGCTCTTGATATGATGGAAGAGTTACGTTCAGTTTATGCAGATAGATTTGTTATATCATTAATAAACAAAAGGGAAGTAAATTCAAAAGGTTTTACACAAAAGGAAAATGGAGCAGTTAATATGGATGATGAGACAAGAAAAAGCATATTGAAAGCTTGGCAAAGCAAGAAGCAAGAGAAAATTACGCATCCATTTTTGCAAGAAAAAGTAGAATGGGGACTCGTACCATATGTTCAGGCAATGCTATTGGGTAGGTTTATTCGTGGTGATTTGGACGGATATCCTCCATTTATGTGGAAGTAGGTGATAAAATGTTAGTGCTTATAACGTATGATGTAAATACACAAACGCCAAGTGGGATGAAACGGTTGCGTCAGGTGGCAAAACAATGTGTTAATTACGGTCAGCGTGTTCAAAACTCAGTTTTCGAGTGTGTATTGGATGCAGCCCAATGCCGTGAGGTTGAGCATAAGCTTGAGAAAATCATTGATAAGGATAAAGATAGTTTGCGATTTTATTATTTAGGGAACAATTATAAAAATAAGATTGTGCATATAGGTGCAAAAGAATCAATTGATATTGAAGGTACAC
The DNA here is from genome assembly GCF_937920395.1 of uncultured Clostridium sp. GTDB lineage: Bacteria > Bacillota > Clostridia > Clostridiales > Clostridiaceae > Clostridium_AD. The sequence goes on from NZ_CALEVF010000280.1 coordinate 44,863, forward strand.
TTATAATTTAGTGCGTATGTTAAGCAAACATAAAATAGTGGAGCCTTCGCACCATAAATATAGTAAAAAATCTTTGTTAAAAGTGTGATATATGATAGGAGGGATATAAATTAAGAAGAAAAATGTAAAAATATCTTAAATTCTCATAAATTTAAAGGATTTTGGGTTATTTTTGCTGTCGCTCCTAACATAGGGGCGTGGATTGAAATCGAATCACCGCTATATATCACTTTGTCTAAACTGTGTCGCTCCTAACATAGGGGCGTGGATTGAAATACATATATAAGAAAAGGAATATTGGTTAAACTGGTCGCTCCTAACATAGGGGCGTGGATTGAAATTATGATTTGTTGAATAGTTAAAGGTTTTGATTCTGTCGCTCCTAACATAGGGGCGTGGATTGAAATAAACTCACTACAACACTTGCAGCAGTCAGTGCAAGTCGCTCCTAACATAGGGGCGTGGATTGAAATAAAGGTGTTCGCAAACAAACTACAGAAGAAATTGAGTCGCTCCTAACATAGGGGCGTGGATTGAAATTTTAGCTATTAAATCAATTAAAACAGTGGGAATTGTCGCTCCTAACATAGGGGCGTGGATTGAAATTATGGATCTAAGTAAAATTAAGGATAAAGAACAGTCGCTCCTAACATAGGGGCGTGGATTGAAATATACAGACATTTTGAAGTAGATAATCCAAAACAAGTCGCTCCTAACATAGGGGCGTGGATTGAAATCCATTACTACCTTATCACCTGCCATAGCTATTACGTCGCTCCTAACATAGGGGCGTGGATTGAAATGATTTAATCCCAAACCAATTTTC
>NZ_CALEVF010000281.1 GCF_937920395.1 uncultured Clostridium sp.
GAAATCAATATTATCCCCTGTCCTTTTACCTGAGAGTTTCACTAGTTTTCACAAGTTTTCTCCTTCGGTGCTCAATTTGAGTCTCTCCAAGGGCTCGTCCTATAACAGTCATATCCATGTGGTACCTAAAAATTTACTTTTTTGGTGTATAGATATACTATACACTTCTGCTATAATCATCCGAACTATTTAGTTGTAAGTTATTATTGTTATTCTAACAGTTTTACTAACTAATTTCAACATATTATATTAATTTTTCTAGTTAGTACAATAAAAAAATGCCCCTAAAGGCACTTTTTAAACATATCTTATATTTGATTTTCTTTAATCTTTATTTCTGAAGAAATATTAGGATTAAACACATGTTCTATTCTAGGTAGTGATATTCCTAATGTTTCACGAAGAACATCCTCTACTGTTTCTACAGTTTTAATGGTTAATAAACTCTTAACTTCTTCAGGCACATCCTTTAAGTCAACTAAATTTTCCTTAGGAATTAATATATTCGTTATACCAGCTCTTTGAGCTCCAATTAGTTTTTCCTTAAGTCCACCTATTGGAAGTACTGCCCCTCTTAAGGTAATTTCTCCTGTCATGGCAAGTTTTGAATCCACTTTTATACCCGTAACAAGGGATGCAAGTGCAGTGAACAATGTAATTCCAGCTGAAGGACCATCTTTAGGAACAGATCCTGATGGAACATGAATATGAAGATCTCTTTCTTTAAAGTTTATAGAATTCATTGGTAACCTTGATTTAAGTAAACTTAAAGATATCCTTGCAGATTCCTTCATAACATCTCCTAGTTGTCCTGTTAATATGACTTGTCCACTTCCTAGCATGTCTGTAGCTTCAATGAAGAGTATTTCTCCACCTACTGATGTCCATGCAAGGCCCGTTACTACTCCTGGTGGATTATCCTTTTGTGCTTTATCATGACTGGAAACTTTTCTGCCAAGTAAATCATCTAAATCACTTTCAGTAACAATAAATGGTAATTCACCTTTATGAGATACAATTTTTTCTGAAGTAATTCTTGCAAGCGTAGCAAGTTGTTTTTTAAGGCCACGAACACCAGCTTCCATTGTATATTCGCTGATTATCTTCTGTAAAGCTCCATCTTCAATCACTAACTGTTCATTATTTAATCCATGTTCTTCAAGTATTTCGGGTATTAAATGATTCTTTGCAATATGAAATTTTTCATTCATAGTATAACTAGATATTTGAATTATCTCCATTCTATCAAGTAGAGGCCTTGGAATGTTATCCAAAGAGTTAGCTGTTGCTATAAAGAATACTTCTGACAAATCATAAGGTACATCCAAATAATGATCAGTAAAACTATTGTTTTGCTCTGGATCTAGTACTTCAAGTAAAGCACTAGCTGGATCTCCATTATAGCCAGTCATTAGTTTATCTACTTCATCTAAAACCATAACTGGATTTATTTCTCCAGCTTTTTTTATGCTTTCAATAATTCTTCCTGGCATTGCCCCAATATAAGTTCTTCTATGTCCTCTTATTTCTGACTCATCACGTATACCACCTAAACTTAATCTTATATATTCTCTGCCCATTGCCTGTGCAATACTTTTACCTAAACTTGTCTTACCAGTACCTGGAGGTCCAACTAATAATAAAATAGAACCTTTTTTATCTTTTTTAAGTTGCATAACCGCTAAATGTTGTATTATTCTATCCTTAACTTTATCTAGTCCATAATGCTGCTGGTCAAGTATTCGCCTTGCTTCGCCTAAATTAATAATTTTTTGTTCAGACTTTTTCCAAGGAAGTTTAACTAATAAATCTAAATAATTACGTACAACATTATATTCAGCACTGTTTTCACTTTGTCTTTCTAACTTTTCAAGTTCATCTAAAGCAACAGTTTTTATTTCATCTGGCATTTGAGCTTCTTCAATTTTATCTATATAAGTTTTGTCTTTCTTCGCACCCTCACTTTTACCTTCATCCAATTCTGTTTGAATTGCCTTTAACTGATCTCTTAATACTGCTTCTCTATACCCCTTATTAGCTTTCTGAGTAAATTTTTCTGCCATCTCAAGTTGCAATTTAAGAGCTTCCTTTTGTTTTAGGATGTAATCCATAAACTTAAGACTTCTCTCTTTCAATGATTTAATCTTAATTAAATCATACTTTTCTTCGTTTGTTAGCGGCATAAATTGAGTAAGATGAGCCATTAGTGAATTTAGGTCTTTTTGATCTTCTATCATCTTCATAAACTGATCTGATCCCTTAAATCTTTCACTAACCTCACGAGTAACCTTCTTAATGCACTCAATCATTTCTTCTTGACCTTTTTCATTAAGATCAATTATATCTGGTGTAACCTCAAATTCTACACGTATAAAGCCACTTTCAATAGTAAGTTCATTAATCTCAACCCTATCTAAAGTTTTAATCTTCACTTGATATCCTTTTTCTGTTTTCTCAACATCATTTACATGAAATGTAACTCCTACTCTATGAAAATCTTCTTCTTTTAACTGATTTTGATTAAAGTTTTGTTTTAAAGGTAAAGCGATACTAAATTGCTGCTTATCCTCTAAATTTTGAAGTTCTTCTTCACTAATTTTATTTAGTTTTAAAGTATAAGCCATTCCTGGTAATAAAACTATATCTGCCACAGGAATTACCATTCCCTCTTTATTTTTTTTATCTAAACTCATCATTTAAATCATCCTTTCTTTCGATATCATTCATAAGTGAATGTTCGTTTAATAAATTATCCGCTTCTATTTAATAAAATAATTTGTATAGTTAGGCTAATAAAGCATCCTGTATTATTGTAATCAACTCTTTTAGTAAATCATCTTTTTCAACTTCTCCAATGCATTGGTTACTAGCAATAGATTTTATTGGGAAAAAAAGTATTGCTACCAAGTTATCATTTTGAATATTTTTCAGGACTCTTTTTTCTTTCATTTCCTCAAACAAATCATTCAAATTTTTTATGCCTTTTCTATCTAAACAATGACAAGCTAAGGCTGGACAACTGGAGAATTGATCCACAAAATGAAATATTTCTCCATTCTCTTTAATGTAAGTATAATATCCTCTGACAAGTATTTCAATAAGTTCATGCCCATTCATATTTTTATAAACCCTTCCAAGCAAATAATCAAATATTTTTTCAGAATACTCATAATATATATCTTGAAACATAATTTCTTTATTCTCATAATAAATATAAACAGTTGCTGGGGAAACCCCTGCCTCTTTTGCAATCTTTGAAATAGAAGTACCATGAAAACCTAGTTCAAGTATTAGTTTAACAACTGCTTCCTTTATACTTTTTTCTTTTTCATCATCTTTTCTTCTCATCTAAACACCTCTATTAACTTCTATAATAAACGATCGTTCATTTATTGTCAAGCGATAGTTTACATTTTAAAATTATATTTATTTTTTACTACTTAGTAATTAAAACCAATAATCTGATTTTTACCCATATTTTTTGCATTATATAAAGCATTATCAGCACTCCTTATGAATTCAATAATTGTATTCTCATTATTAGGAATAATCGCTGAAACACCTAATGTTACAGTTACACAATCTTTTACTATTGAAAATTTATGTGGTATTGATAATTTCTCCACAATACGTCTAAAATCTTCCCCGTATATAATTGCCTCCTCTATAGTTGTATCAGGAAGTACAATTACAAACTCATCTCCACCATATCTTGCTGCAAAATATTTCTTCATCAATGTTTGTCTAAGCACATTACTTATTTTTATTATGCAATCATCTCCGTCTGTATGACCATAATTATCATTATATTGTTTAAAACAATCAATATCAAAAATTATTATTGATATAATACTTTTTTTCTCCTTTGCTCTATCCCATTCATTTGAAATAATAGAATCAAATTTTCTTCTGTTAGGAATACCTGTTAATCCGTCATTTTCTGATAAATAAATTAATTTATTATTAGTCTCTTCTAGTTGTAATTGAACTTTTCGCCTTTGCTCCACCTCAATAAGAAGATCCATTGATTTTATTGCATTATTTATTGCTATGGAAGCATATGATGAAAGTGCTTTTATCATTTCCACTGTAAGCATCTTAAAAGAATTTTTCTTGAAAGCTTGTACCGTAATTACTCCAATTAAATTATTATCAATGGTTAGAGGACAGTATATTGCGGACTTAAGTTCATAATTTTCTTTATTAGTTGTACTATAATTTAATGAATCCACATAATTTAAATATTCATTATGCATATCATTAATGACTATGATTTTATTCTCTTTTAAACATTTTACAGCGAGACTTGCTTTGTTATCGAAATTAACCTCATGCATATTATTTTTCACATTGTTCTCTATTAGATATTTATATTCAATTGTTCTATTCTTCTCATTATAAATAGCAATTCCAAATTCATTTGCTTCCATAAAGATTTGCACTGTATCATGTAGCATTTCATAAATTTCATTAAGATCTAAGGTAGTTGTTATTTTGGCTCCTAACTCACTAATTATTGATATATTTTTTATGATTTCATAAGATCCTCTGTTTTTACTCTAAGTGCTTCACTATTTTCTAATATTCTCCTATTTTCTTCTTCTAATTTTTCAATCTGTACCTTCGATTTTAAGCTTCTAACTCTATTATTAAGTTCCAAGCTTTCTAACTTTTCTTCATTTTCAAAATATAATTTATAATACCTATTAGCATTATATGTATCTTTTTCACTTTCATAAAATTTTATAGTTCTTTTACATATTTCCATAGTTTTAGCATGCATTTTATTTTCTATAGAAATTCTGTACGCATCGTCCAGTTTATCAATTGCTTCACTCTTCCTTCCAGCATTTTCAAGAAAATTACTAAAATCTAAAAGAAGGTCAATTTTGAAATAAATGTAATCCGTTTCTATTGAAATTTCGAAGGCCTTTAAAAAATATTTTTCACACTCCACATACTTTAATTTTTTCTCATAAATTAAAGCAAGTATCCCATAAGCTTCTTGTATACCAATTTTATAATTGTAATTCAATAAAATAACAACTGCTTCATTTAAATATCGCAAAGCACTTTCATAATCACCTAATTTATATTGGTTGTTACCTAAATTAGTAAGTACCATACCAAATGTAGCTTGGTAATTTAGTTTACTTTCTATATTTATAGCAAGATTATAATATACAATTGCCTCTTCATAACATTTAAGCATTCTATATATCTCGCCAATATTATTATAAATTGTTGCAATATAACTTTCAACACAACGATTCTTATAGTGATTTTCACCTTTATTAAAGGTTTTCGCTATTTTTTCAGCAAAATTATAGTAATCTAAACTCTTTTCGTATTTTTCAATATCAAAATAAATATTACCTAAATTTATATATGCTAGTATTTGCAAATCACATATATTATTTTTTTGAGATAACTTTATGGAATCAAATAAATACATTGTTGCTTTTTCATATTTACTTATATTTAAAAAAGCTCTCCCTATGCACAAAAGTGTAAATGCCATTCCTTTTTCATTAACCTTATCAACGCAAAACGAATGTACTTTAAGACCATACTCAATAGTCTTCTCTGAATTTATATATGTAATTTGTTCAAGATTCTCTAACATTTCATTAATTTCACTGTTAGTATATTTTTCTTTCATAATCATCCCCTCCCAAAGAAATCCAATACACATAGTGTTTTTATATAATCTCTTTAGATATACATACAAATATTTATTTTGATATGTAAATATTTAAATTATACAATATATTACTTTACTTTGCCATATTTTTAGTTTAAGTTACAATAAATCCTTGATTACTTGCTTTTTTTCACTTCCTGCATCAATTCCTTAATATTTCCTTCGATGCATGGATACTCTAGTTTCAAATTTTCCATAGCTTTTACTATTATCTTTAATATGATATAATCTCTAAACCATCTATGATTTGCAGGAATTACATACCAGGGAGCTTCACTGGTGCTACAATTAGATATCACATCGCTGTAGCATTCTTGGTACTTATCCCAAAATTTTCTCTCCTTTAAATCTGCCTCTGAAAACTTCCAATTCTTTTCTGGCAATTCTAATCTACTTTCTAATTTTTCCAATTGAAAATCCTTTGATATATTTAAAAAGAATTTTAATACAATTGTATTATTATTCACTAGATATTTCTCAAATTCATTTATTTCCTTAAACCTGCTAAAGGCAGTATCTTCATCTATCATATTATGAACACGTGTAACAAGAACATCTTCATAATATGATCTATTAAACACCGCAATATCACCTTTCATCGGTGTTTTCTTATGCACTCTCCAGAGATAACCATGTCCTAATTCTTCTGGGGTTGGAACCTTAAAATTTTCAACATTAAATCCACTTGTGTTCACCCCTGCTAGTACTTTTTTAACAGTGCTATCTTTACCACTACAATCCATACCTTGTAGTATTATTAAAAGCCCATATTTTTTAGAAGCATATAACACATCTTGAAGTTCAATAAACTTCTCCTGTAATTTTACATATTCTTCTTCTATATCTTTTTTAGATAAATCAGCTGTATCAGCCGGTTTAAAATCTTTCATGTCAAATTTTTTATTATTAGAACTAATTGTAATTTTATTTATCATTTTATATTCCTCCTATTTCAAAGTATTTTACTTTACTCTACCTGTTCTGTCAAGAATATTCTTACAATACAGAACTGTACCTTATTTTTTTAATACTCCTTATAAGAAAAAATATTGTAAGCGCTGTTGCAATCAAATCGGCACAAGGCTGTGAAAACCATAATCCATCCAATTTTAAAAACAATGGGAGTATAAGAATAATCGGTATTAACACTATAACTTGTCTTAAAATACTTAAAGTCATCGATGTTTTTGCTTCATTTATAGCTTGAAAATAACTTGCGCCTAAAATTTGAAATCCTAAAATAGGTAAAAACATTAAATCAATCCTGAGTCCACGTGCCCCTAACTTTATTAGTTCAGGATTATTACCTACAAATATTGTGATAAGTTGATTTGCAAATAATTGTACAACAATAAATCCAATTACAGCAATACAAGTTCCAAAGGTTATGGCAAGCTTTAAAACTTTAAAAACTCTATCGTATAATTTAGCCCCATAATTATATCCTATTATAGGCTGTATCCCTTGACTAATACCAACTATGGGCATAAAAATAAGCATTGATATACTATTGAGTACCCCCATTGCAGCAATAGCAATATCCCCGCCATAAGTATAAAGACCTTTATTATATAAAATAGCTACTAGGCTTGAGGCTATTTGCATTGAGAACGGTGCCACCCCAATTTCAAAAATATCCTTTACAATATGTTTATTGAGATTTAAATTAGTTTTGTTTAATTTAAGTATACTTCCACTTTTTTTACATATAAAATATCTAAGTACTACTAAAGTATTAAAAGCTTGAGAAATTACAGTTGCTATTGCAGCACCTTGTATTCCCATTTTAAATACGAATATAAATATTGGATCTAATATAATATTTATAATTGCGCCAAACATCATTGTAAACATTGCCATTTTAGGATTACCCTCGGCTCTAATTATATTATTAATACCAAATCCTATATTTTGAAAAACAGCCCCAATAAGTATAATTTGTATATATGCTTTTGCATAGAATATATTATTTTGACTTGCACCAAATAATATTAAAAGTTTATTCAAAAATAAAACTCCGAAAATTCCAAGTACTACTGATATTATTGTTAAAAGTATTACTGCATTCCCCAAAATATTATCTGCTGCCTCAACATTTTTTTCTCCAAGTCTTATTGATATTACAGAGCAAGCTCCTATACCAATAAGCATCCCAAATGCCATTATAATAACTGATATTGGGAATGTTATAGCAAGACCTGATAATGCATATGATCCTACCCCTTTAATATGCCCTATATATATTCGATCAACAATGTTATATAAAGCATTAACTACCATTCCTGTTATTGCTGGCACAGAAAACTTAAATAATAATTTCACTATACTTTCTGTTCCTAATTTTTCATTCATAAAGTCTTCCTCCGTTTCGATATTAAATATCTAATAATAATTATTATCATTTACATTGTCGTGAAACTATACTAATATAATATACAAGAAACAAATATAAAATTTAAAGTTTAAACATAGTATTAAAAATAACTAACTTTTAAAAACGTAATATAACTAATATATCGTTTGTCTAAATCATAATTATAATATATTGAAAAGGAGAGATCAAATTGAAATTAGAAATTGAAAGATTACTTAAATCAAAAACATTAGATTCATCTATAACTGTAAAAAACTCTTTAGTTATGGCACCAATGACTACATTTTCTGGAAACCCTGATGGAACAATATCTGAGGAAGAATTAAGTTACTATAAATTAAGGTCAAAGGGTGTAGGAATAGTAATTACTGCAACAACATATGTAAGAGAATCGGGCAAAGGATTTCCTGGACAATTCGCTGCCTACAACAATAGCTTTTTACCTGGGTTAAAAAAATTAGCCCAAACCATAAAAGGAGAAGGAGCCTTAGCAATTCTTCAAATATTTCATGGCGGTAGAATGGCAATTCCAGGCGAAATACCTGGTGGACAAACTATTAGCGCAAGCGCCGTAGCACCCGTTAGATCTGGTTCAATAACCCCTCGTGCTATGACAGAAGCAGAAATTCAAGATATTATTAAAGCTTTTGGTGAAACAACTAAACTTGCAATACTCGCTGGCTTTGATGGTGTTGAAATTCATGGGGCAAACACATATTTATTACAACAATTTTTTTCTCCTCACTCGAACCGCAGAGAAGATGAATGGGGTGGAACTATAGAAAAAAGGATGAATTTTCCACTAGCAGTTATTGGCGAAGTTAAAAAAATTATTAAAGAAGATGGCATAAGTAATTTTATAGTAGGCTATCGCTTTTCACCAGAAGAAATAGAAAATCCTGGAATAACGTTGGAAGATACCCTTTTATTTATAGATGTACTTGCAAATCAAGGACTAAGTTACTTGCATAGTTCCATATCTGATTTTTGGCAAAGTTCAATACGTGATACATCTGATACTACGCCTATTATTTGCAAGATACTAGACAAAATACATGGCAGAGTACCCTTTATTGGGGTTGGTTCTATTCATACACCTGAAGATGCTCTAAGGGCACTAAATAGCGGCACAACATTTATATCTCTTGGCAGAGAGCTAATTATGGAGCCCGACTGGGTAAGCAAAGTCCAAAGTGATAATTTTTCAGAAATAAGGACTACCTTATGCAAAACTCAAGATAGATCTTTAAATATTCCACAACCACTTTGGAATATAATTATAAATACACCCGGTTGGTTTCCAATATCAAAATAATTATCTTGTAACTAAAAATTATTTATCACCTCTTATATAAAAAACAAAAAATCAAAGAAATGTTTAGAGATGTAATTTACACTTTACTTCTCCATTCATTTCTTTAAAATTATTTTTATATTTATTATACTTTGCCTATTATATATTATTTTTTATTTTTATCATCATATACGAAGTTACAAGGTCCACCTTCACAATTTGGAACTTCCTCATCATCTTCACCAGTATACATTTTTTTACTGCTTATATCGTTTCCCGTTGATGTTCCAAGCAATTTTACAATGTCAGTTGCCATATCTTCTGGTGTAGTTGTTGGTTCATATCTATTTTTCACACTACCATCTCTACCAATAAGAAATTTTGTAAAATTCCATTTTATTGAATCTCCCACTAATAATTCAGGGAATTTTTCCTTGAGCATATCATTAAATTTTTTTTCATTATCTTTATTGATATCAAATCCTTTGAATTTTGCTTGCTCTGTAAGATATTTAAAAATTGGATGAATATCTTTCCCTCTTACATCAGTTTTTTCAAACAATGGGAAACTGACTCCATAATTAATTTCACAGAAATTTTTTATTTCACTACTTTCACCAGGTTCCTGAGCTGCAAATTGATTACTTGGGAAGCCCAATATTTCAAAGTCCTTATCTTTGTACTGCTCATAAAGCTTCTCTAAGCCTTTGTACTGTGGTGTAAAGCCACACTTGCTTGCCGTATTAACTATAATAAGCACCTTTCCCTTGTACTGTTTTAAAGAAACCTCTTCCCCATCTATTGTAATTGCATTAAAATCATAAATTGACATTTATTATCCCTCCATTTTTATATGTTTTCTAAAATAATGTAAAATCTTTTTCTTCAACCAAAATAGTCTTCTTATATAAGTTAATTGTCATTGTAATTATATTATTTATTTTTCCAATATTTTTCTGCTGTATTCTCCATTTCTTCAAGTCTTGTATAATAATCTGGATATTCTTTCAAATGTGCAAGTGCAATTTTACCTGTAATTAATGAATCATCATCCGTAACATTTGTACTTAGATCTATTCCACCATGTTCTAGTTCAACAACCATTCCTTTTCTAAACTGTTCTACATTAAATTTAATCCATTTTATGCCAAGTTCATTACCTATTTCCTTAGCTTGTTCATTTGTAAATACTTTTTTATGTAACATAAAATCCCACCTTTTTTTATAAAATGTTTTCATATATAAATAAAAAAGACTTATTTATATTTTGATTAAATATTTAGAATATTCTACTATTATAATACCATTCACGTAGATACATTTCAACACCTTAGACAAATAAGATTCCTTTTTTATTAGGAAGTATTCTTTTTCGTTCGACAACTAATGTTTAATAATAAATATTATTATTTTCAGATAAATATAACAAAAAATATAAATTACAAGATTTTACTTTTTATTTATGGTATCGTATATATATAAATATTTAAATAATTATTAACTTAGATGTAGATTTTATTATATTAGCTAAAAATGTGCTATAATAATTCTTTAATGTCTTTACATACATAAATAATTTATATATCTAATTTCTTTATGTATATCGAATACCATTATAAATGGAAAATTTGTTAGGAGTGAAAAAACATGAAAAGTACAATATTAACACCTAGTGGGGTAATAAAATTAGAAGAGGAATTAACCCTACGAACTGGAGAAAAAAGAAGAGAAATTACGGCAGCAATTAAAGAAGCAAAAGGACATGGTGATTTAAGTGAAAATGCAGAATATGATGCAGCTAAAGATGAGGAAGCAACTAATAATGATAGAATAATTACTGTGCAAGAGTTACTTCGTAACTCTACAGTAGTAGATGACGATAGCAGCGATGAACAATTAGGACTTGGTGGTCAAGCTGATATTAAATTTCTTGATACTGACGATATTGTAAAAGTACGCTTGGTATCCACAGTAGAGACCAATCCAGAGCTTATGAATATAAGTATTGAATCACCACTTGGGATAGCAATCTATAAAAAGGCACTTGGAGAAAAGTGCACAGTTTTAGCACCTGAAGGTAATTATGAAGTACTTATAGAGAAAATTTACGAATAGTAAAATATTGGTACTAATTGTGTTTTTTTTATAAATTATTTTTATAAAAGTAAGAATTTAAGCAGAAAATGATTACTGCTTAAATTCTTACTTTTATTATTAATGAGCTTTGTCAGTGGCTGAAGCAATAAAACTTTTTTTAATTGTTTCTACAACTCTACTATATTTATTCTTTTGATTAGTTGGAAATTTAAAAATAAAGGTATCAATTGAACCTTTTCCAACTACTTTCTTTTGATATACTATTTTGTCGCCTTCAGTATAAGATATTACAAACCAATTACCATCTTTAACTTTATAATTCATATTATTATTTTTTATAGCTTTGTTATATATCAAATCTATTGTATCTTGTAATGCATTATTAGTTCCATAAATCTGAAGTGATACACTTTCATCATCTGATTTAAACATATTTCCATTAGCAGTTTCTTCAACTACTTTAAGATTACTAGGATACTTAATAGAACATAAAAATTTTGCATTAATGTAACTTTTATATTCAACGTCTTTAGGTAAATCCTTTTGAGACGTTTCATTCAATGTTTTTTTAATTTCAATCGCCTTTGCATCTGACAATTTTTTATCTGCTAATATCTTTGCATCCACTATTTTCTTGTCTGCTACTATTTTAGCATCTACAATTCTCTTGTCAGCTACCTGTTCTGGTGTCCCCGTTGTAGCTTTTGCACTTTCTGCTGACATGGATGGTAACATCCTTTTATATAAAATAACTGTTACAACAACCATAACTATAACTGATAAACTTATAATTACTTTTATTGACCTTTTCATTAGTTTTTCCTCCTAATATATTCTTTAGTTAGAATCCTATGCATAGATTTTTTTACTTTATAAATGCATATCCAAGTTAAGTATACATTATTATGTGATCTTTCCAAAGTCAATAAGTTACATATCATTAAAATGCTATCTTTGTCTTAATTAGTAAGGTTTACAAATATTAATTTTTCTCTTGTAAATCCAATAGGTCACAAAATTAATTATTTTCATTTTGCTTCTCTAGTTTTAAGAGTTTTGCTTTAACATCCAAACCACCTGCATAACCAACTAATTTACCATTTGCACCAATGACGCGATGACAAGGAATTAATATAAGAATTGGGTTTTTATTATTTGCCATGCCTACAGCACGGGTTGCTTTTATATTACCAATACTTTCTGCAATCTCTTTGTAACTGTTAGTTTTTCCATAGGGAATTTCTCTTAGTGCCCTCCACACCTTCTGCTGAAAATCTGTACCAATAGGAGCTAATGGTAAATCAAATATTTCCCTAATCCCTGAAAAATATTCTTGGAGTTGCTTATTTGCTTGCTTTAGCAAAACGGTTTCACTAATATTTATACCTTTAGGCATTTTTTCAGCAAAGTTCATTTGAGTAATAGCCATACCATTTTCAATAATTCCTATCTTTCCAATTATAGTCTCATAATAAAACATGTTATTAATATTACCACCACCAATTTTAGTGTCTCTATAATATATATTACTCTATTCTTTTATTTTTGTCTTTATGTATGTTCCTTGAGCACTCATGCTGATACTCCAACTACTGTAGCTAAAACAGCTAATATGTTTATATCATTTTTGTTTGATTTTTTACTCATAGAACATTCCTCCATTTTTATTTTATTAATCTTAAATCTCTTATTTACTATAAGAGTTCAATTATAACAAATTGTATTTATACACTTTTAAGTATTGGTAAGAAAATACTTTTAGTAGCAAAGTACTTCAACTTACATAATATATGGTGAAAACTATTTTTTATGGAGGATATATATGTCCCAATGCCCTTATTATTATAATATGATGTTATTAAACAAATATATACAAATAAATAACAATATGATATTTACAAACATGATGTTATCTTACAATAAAAAATTATGCCGAGATGAAATAAAGCAAACCACTGAAACATCCTTAGAAAACAATAGCGTAAATCTTGTTTTAGATTCTCAGAATAATGATAATATCCCAAAAAATTTCCGTAAGTCGTCTACTATATTAAATACGCAAAATAATAAAGATTTAAACCTTATTGGACTCATCACATTAAACATTTCCGGTAGCCAACAATTTTCAGGAAATAATCTACCTATTTTAATAAAAAGTATAAACACTTCATCGCCAATTACTATCATTGACTTAAGACAAGAATCACACGGATTTATTAATGAATTACCTGTTAGTTGGGCTAATGCGAAAAATGATGCCAACATAGGACTAACTAAAAATCAAGTAATGCTTGATGAATACACTAAACTAAGCAATATAAAATTAAATGTACCTCTTACATTTTATAATCATAAAAATATAACTATTATTCCAACAAAAGTTGAAGATGAAGATCATCTTGTTAATTCTAAATCATTATCGTATAACCGTATAACCGTTACTGATGGCAAAATACCTAAAGATGATATGGTTGATTACTTTGTAAATCTTGTAATATCACAGCCTAAAAATAGTTGGTTTCATTTTCACTGTAAACAAGGTATTGGAAGAACCACTACCTTCATGATTATGTATGATATGATTAAAAATTCAGACAAAGTTACAGCTGGTGATATTATAGAGAGACAATTATTATTAGCAAATTTTGATGAGAGTCATATTAAATCTTTTAATAATAATGAAAGAATTAACTTTTTAAATGAGTTTTATAAATACTGCAAGGAAAATAGCAATGAGTTTTATTAAATGGAGTGAATTTAGAAGTTCTATAACTACTAATAATTATATGAAAAGTCCCATAACCGCAACTTACTTGTATGTTATATCTCAAAATACAATGACGACAGCTGAGAGAGCAATGATAGCTACCCTTCAAGGCCTTGTTAATAAACAATCTTCTATTCAAATATATACACTTAATTCCTCTCAACCGGATTACAAAATATGGCTCGATAATTTAAAAGAAAATTATATGGTTTCCTACGAAAATGTGTCAAATCCATGGCACTTATTAGATGTATTTAAAGATTATATTGAAGGGTATGTACTCTACAATAATAAATTGCTAAACGACCCTTCAATAAATAATGCTTGCACGCTTGCCTCATTAAATAATTGTATTGCAGTTGATGAAACTATTCAAGAAAAAGCTAGGATTTATGGTATAACAAAGATTATAGGAGACTGCAGAAATACTGATGAAAACTGGGCCTTTGATAATTTATGGAATTCTGGACTCAATCATTCTATAGTAATTCAATTATCACCTGGTAACTCTACAGCTTTAAGAGACTATGCAATAATGACCAAGTCTCTAATATTTTATGAAGATAAAATTAATGTTACAGTTCTTCGCGATAAAGTATTTTCAGCCATGGATAAAGACTCCCTATGCCTCGGTTGGGGACCAGATGAATTTATTAATGTAAGTACGGCTTCAAAATATGGTATTAGTATAATAGCCGCAGATTGGTCTTATAATTTAACTGTGTTAAGTTCATTTCCTTCATCACCCATAAAACAAAAGAATTTAGTACCCATGTTAATTAAAGACAATGTTCATACTGTAACCTTTATTATGTCTGATGGAGATAATCAGCAGTGGGACCTTGGAACTAATTATGGTTCTCACAAATGGTTTGGTTCTCCTTATAAAGGTAATTTCAATTTGGGTTGGTCATTAAGCCCTTCCTTATATTATCTTGCACCTACCGTATTTAAACTATATTATGAAAGTGCAGCTCATGGATCTACAAACGACTATTTTTTAGTACCTCCCTCTGGAAATGGCTACATGTACCCAAGTAAATTTGATAAAAAATCATTTGACATAAATATTAATAGATTAAATGATTATATGGAAAATGTAGATGAGAACTATGTATCAATTATTGATGACTCTTCTTTTTATAATAAAGATCTTTGGGATAAGTTTACTATAAAACCAAATATACATGGATTATTTTATCTTGATTATCATAAACACGACAACTACCACGGAGAGATTATTTGGTCAAATAATAAACCCATAGTTTCATGTAGAGATTTACTTTGGGATGATATTGAAAGTGAAGATGAACTCATAAAAAATATAAACCTTCGAATTGATTCTAATCAAGTAGATATTAAAGATCATAATAGTTACACTTTTGTTTATGTTCATGCTTGGAGCAAAAACCTTAACAACATTGAATATGTTGTTAATAAATTAAAAGAAAATCCTAAAGTGGCAATAGTAACCCCTGATACATTTATGAAATTAATAGAGAAAAATGTAAAACATTAATTTATAAAATATTTTACCTAATATCTTAAAATTTAATCCATTAATATTAAAAAATATTAATATAACTCACAGTTGTAAAGTTATTATTGCTATAATAATGATATATGCTTACAAAGGAGGGTTAAGTTATGGCAGAAGCTTTAAAAAACATGTATAACAAGGAATTTTTACAGCAATTTGGTGAGAAAGTATATAATGTCTATCATTCTTTTGATATTGATGGATTTATAGCTACCATAATAGATGATACCTGGGTTGAACTAAAGTTAATGGAGAGGATGAATCGAATTACTAAAACACTTGGAGCATTTCTACCCGAAAAATACGATGAAGCTCTAGAAATACTATTTGAAATAGATGAATATTGTGATGGTTTTCCATATTTATTTTTTCCGAATTTTGTTTCAATATATGGTAAGTCAGATTATAATTGGGAACTTTCAATGGTAGCTCTTAAGCGTTTTACTACTAGATCCTCCTCTGAATTTGCAGTAAGACCATTTATTATGCATGATCCTGAGCGAATGATAAATAAGATGCTCGAATGGTCAAAAGATAGCAATGAACATATAAGACGACTTGCAAGTGAAGGTTGTCGTCCACGTCTACCCTGGGGAATCTCCCTTACTATGTTTAAGTGTGATCCAACAATGGTGCTATCTGTACTTGAGCAACTAAAAGAAGACCCTTCTATTTATGTACGTAAGAGCGTCGCTAACAATTTAAATGACATTTCAAAAGATAATCCTTCGGTCATTGTGGAAACAGTGAGACGTTTAAAGGGAATAAATAAGTATACTGACTGGATACTAAGACATGGCTCACGAACATTAATTCGCAAAGCAAATCCAGAAATAATGAAATTATTTGGATATGGAGAATCTATAGACAGGCCTATTACTAACTGTGCTTCTTTATCTATAGATCCACCTTTTCTAAAAATTGGCGAGAGTTGTAAACTTAACTATGAGCTTTATATTCGTGAAGGCAACCCTATACATATACGAATAGAATATGGTATTTACTTTGCACACGCAAGAGGAAAGACCTCTCGTAAATTATTTTTACTCTTTGATAAAATAGTAGATGGGGGGCAATGTCTTGCTGGAACTAAAATTCATAAATGGGCTGATCTTACTACAAGAAAACATTACCCAGGAGAACATAGGATAGTTATACTTATTAACGGCTCGGAAGTAGCTACTTCAATTATGAATTTATTTTTATAATTATATAATCAAAAAAATTATATAAGCACTCTTCTAAATCTTAAGTTAGAAGAATGCTTATATAAATTGACCTATTTAGTCGTTACACAATAATAAAATATTAACGAACTATTTTTTTAATAAAATCTTCTGATTTTACTATATATCTTATATGTGTTCCTTCCCCTATTTTACCCATGTCATCAAATGCTTCTACCTTAAAAGTTAATTTTTTACCTTCGGCCTTTTCAAGTATTGCCTCAGCTCTAACCTTAACTCCAACAGGTGTTGGCTTTATATGCTTAACACTAATCTCTATACCAACTGTGGTATATCCAGTAGGTAATTCTTTCTTAACGCCATTTTTTGCTGCATTCTCCATAAGTGCTGTCATCGCTGGAGTAGCATAAACATCTAAATCTCCAGATCCATAAGAATTTGCTGTATCATTTTTCCCTACTAACTGCTCCATAACAGATTTAAGTCCTTCATTAAAATTAAATTCCATTTTCATCACTCCTTTAAATATATCATGTAAGATATGCTACATGGTTTTATATTAGTACAAGTACCTTATTGTACTAATATAACATCATTATGGAAGTGTATCAAGTGATTTTCATACTTATTGTTAAAAATTTATCAAAAAGATATGTTTCTATCTATAGGTTGGGATAAGGTTATAAATGTATCTGTACTTCGAACTCCTGAAATTACTTGAAGTCTATTCATAAGTAAATCCTGGAGATTTGAAATGCTCTTGCACATTACTTTAATAAAAATAGAATAGGCACCTGTTGTGTAATGTAGCTCTACTATTTCTTTTATTTCTTTCAATTGCTCTAATACATCAGGATATGAAGATGCTTTATTAAGATAAATTCCAATAAAGCAACATACATCATACCCGAGTTTACTTGTATCTAATATAAGTCTAGCCCCTTTAATCAATCCCATTTCTTGCATTTTATTCATTCTAACATGAATTGTGCCTCCACTTACATGACAATGCCTTGCAATTTCAAGATAAGGTATTCTAGAGTCTTTAATTAAGATTTCTAATATTTGATAGTCTAATTCATCTAAACCGGGAACATTTAAATCCATACCATCAGCTCCTAATAAATTTATATTTAACTAAAATTAATAATATTGTACGCTTTATATCATTATAGCAAATCAATTAGCAGATTAGCAAAAAAACAGCAAATTAATTTATTTTTTTAATAATTTAATAACAAAATAGCTTTTAAATTACCATGATTATAAATTTAATAAATATTCATTGGATATATTGCAATAAGTAGATATATGTATTATTATATTATCAATGGATCAAACAAAAATAAAAATATATCAGGGGGAATTACAATGACAGAATTAAAGGCAGAAGAAAAGAAATTATTAGAAATAGCTGTGGCTAAGATTAAAAACAATAAAATTAAGGATATATTATTTGTTCAACAGTCAGTTTTAAAAGCTGTAGATGAATTTATGTACAATAGAAGAATAACTAGAATATTACCACTTATGATGTCACCAATTACAGATACTTTAAACCATAGTGTTGAAGAATGTGAGATAAACTATAACAAACAAACCTTCAATGTTATGAAATCAATGATATTTCACAAACAAATGACCATGTTAAACAAAGATATTGATAGCCTTTATATAGTCTCTCCTAACATAAGACTTGAAATGGCAACTAGGGGTGATTCAAGACATTTATTCGAATTTACTCAAGTAGATTTTGAATTTAAAGAAAAAACTATGGAATATGTGCTTAAATTCATAGAAGAAATCATAACTGCTATATTTAAATTTGTAAAAGAAAACTGTATTCCAGAGTTAACAAGACTTGGAGTAGGTACTGATCATTTAAACATAACTGGACCATTTAAAAAATATACAACTGATGAGATGCAAGCAAAATATGGTGATGATTTTGAATCAGAAGCATCAAAAGCTGCAACGCAGCCTTTCTTTTTAACAAACCATAAGAGAGAATTCTATGATGCTGAAGATCTAGATAACTTAGGAACTTATAGAAACTATGATCTTATTTGGCCATTAGGATTTGGAGAAGGATTAAGTGGAGGCGAAAGAGAATTCACACTAGACAGAATACTTTTAAGAATGAGAGAACTCGGAACTGATGAAAATGCATTTAGATATTATATTGAACTTGCAAAACAAGGAGAAATATTTAAGACTGCTGGAGCTGGTTTCGGTGTTGAAAGAATAACCAGATTTATTACTAAGCAACCTGAGATTAGTGATGTTACATTATTCTGTAGAAAACCTGGTCAGCAATATATATTCTAATTTAATATAAAAAGATGGTGACTATTTTAAAATAGTCACCATCTTTTTATATTTTGTCTACCATATTTTTTTCTGCTGCTTCTACCATTCGCCTTACCATTTCTCCACCAACATTACCTGAATTTTTTATTCTATTTACTTCATTACTAGGAACATCACCCATATAAGCATTTCTGCTATGAACATTATCCATAGCCATGTCATTTGCTACTTCCATCTTAAACTTTTGGAGTTTTCCCATTGCCTCTGGTACTAACGTTCTTCTACTCATTTTACTACCTCCTATGATTTTATAAAATAAACATTCAAAAAATATCATAAAAATTTTGTTATCTACCTTATATCGTTACAGTTAGTATTTTAAAAAATAAGTTTTTTATTCATTTTAATAATTGATTTTTTTTCTATGCTTTAGCCTTACTTAGAGCCTCCTGTGTTGCGCTAATAATACCATCGCTACTATAAGTAGCACCAGAAACTGTGTCAACTGTTGTTAATTGAGTCGATATTATTTCAGAAATTACCGTGCTTTCTGCTCTGGCATAAAAATCTGGAGTATCTTCATTTGATACTGTTTCAACTTTATTTATTTTATTGCCTTTTATTGTAACTGACATCTGTGTTGTACCGCCATGGAACCCAATACCCGTTCCAGTATAAGTACCATCTTTATAGGTACTTGCAGCAGTTGCTGTATTTGCTGTTGTTGTACTTGTATCAGCAGTGCTACTATCAGTTGTAGTTGTATCCTCAGCACTAGTTGTTGTATCATCAGTACTATTAGTTGTTGTTGAACTTGAATCAGTAGTTGGTGTCGTTGTTGTAGTTGCAGTCGAACTTACTTCTGCTTTCTTTAATGAATCCTCAGTGGCACTAATAATACCATTACTACTATATGTAGCACCAGAAACTGTGTCAACCGATGTTGATTGATTTGACACTATTTCAGAGGTTATAGTACTTTCTGCTCTTGCATAAAAATCAGGGGTATCTCCATTTGATACCGTTTCAACTTTAGTTATTTTATTGTCTTTAATTGTAACTGACATTTCAGTAGTACCACCTTGGAATCCAGTACCTGTTCCTGTATATGTTCCATCTTTATATTTTTGAGAAGTACTACTCGCACTTGTACTTATACTTGTACTAGTGGTACTTGCTATAGCCAATCCACTATTGGTTAATGCCTGCGCTCCTAAATTATTAACAGCATAAAGTCCTACCATTGCAGCTATTGCTACACTGCTTGCAAGTTCTGGTTTTACATTTTCACCAAGAACATTTATCTTAGTATTGCCTCTAGGACACGCTTCGATGCATTTGAAACAATTAATGCAATCCCCACCACATACACTCTCTACTTTATAAAGTTGTAATCCCATTGAACAATTATTGCTGCATATTCTGCATTTTCCACATTTATCAGTAGGTTTTTTAATTTTGAGTATTCCTATTCTTGAGAAAATGTTAAAAATAGCTCCTAAAGGACATAAATATCTACAGAAAAATCTTTCTACAAAAAGAGCACCTATTGTTATTAAAAGTAGTAGTATAACTCCAATAGTGTAATCAGATAATACCTGAGGAAAACTCGTTATTTGCGCAAAAGCATCCCAAGGGCTTGTCGTATCAAGAACTTTACTTCCCATGGTCCAAACAACAACTACAAGTAATAATAGAACCACATATTTTACGTATTTTAAAACTTTATCTACTTGCTGGTTTACTTTAAAATTAATCTTAAATACTTTTTTTGATAATAAATAAACGAAATCATTGTAAGTTCCAAATGCACAAACCCATCCACAAAAGAATCTCCCAAGTAAAATTGTTATTATTATAGCTGTTGTGAACTCAATTAAACTAGGAAAAGCTGTTATAAAATTCAAATTGCCTTTAATTATCATACTATAAATACTTTTTAGTTCTAAAAAAGCTAATATAAATAAACCAGGTGACAAAATAAACATAATCAGTTGTACTATATGTCTAAATATTTGTATTTTCTTTATCTTTTTTACCATTTTATATCCCCTTTTAAATCATATTTTTATATACAAACTCATGACTTGTAATTTCAAATTTACCTTTCATTCCTGATGTTACATAGATCTCCTTACTTTTAGTTATTAATATGGCATCTATGCCCTCTATTTCTTCTATTAATTTAATAGCCTTTTGCACACCCATAATATACACTCCTGTAGATAGTCCATCTCCATCAATTGAGTTATCAGAGATTATTGTAGCACCTACAATATCACTTTCTGATGGATAACCCGTACTTGGGTTTATTATGTGGTGAAATCTTTTGCCTTCTACTTCAAAATATCTTTCATAATTTCCTGAAGTAACTACAGATTTATTAATAACACTAATTGTTAAAACGAATTCGCCACGAGTTTTAAATGGATCTTGAATACCAACACTCCATGGTGTTCCATCGATTTTTGTACCAAGAGCTAGTATGTTTCCTCCAAGATTTATAAGCGCACTCTTAATACCATTTTTAACCATTACATTTTTAACTTCATCTGCGGCATATCCTTTCGCAATACCTCCAACATCAATTTCTTGCTCTTTATTCTTTAAAAAAATAGATTTATCATTTTTATCTATTACTACATCCTTATAGTTTATGATCTTAAGTTTTTCCTTAATTTCATTACTGCTCGGAATCTGTTGCCCTTCTTTTCCAATACCCCATAATGTTACTATAGGTTTTATTGTAATATCGAAAGCCCCTTTAGATAACTTACAATACTTTATTGCCTTTTGAATAACATAATAAGTATCGTTACTAACTATTTGAGGTTTATTTCCAGCATTTATACTTATTTTTAATATTTCGCTATCCTCTTTAAAAACCGACATCTTGTTATCTATCTCATAAACCTTTATAATAGACTCTTCAATAGCTTTTATTGCTTTTTTTCCATATACTTTTAACTGATTAGAGGTACCAAGCGAATAAAATTCTCTAAGTATATATGATTTTTTATTATTGCCAGTTATAAATATTAAAATTAAAATAATGAATATTAGCGCTATCATTATAATCAATGAGTTGTCTATAATCATAAGCATTCCTAGTAGACCTCCTTATAATATCTTAATTTTAAATTTAATTAGCTTTGCAATGTCTATAATATAATATCAATATTAAAATAGAATTAAAATTTCCTGTGAATCTTCTAAGAGAAATGTGTACAATTGCTTAACATGTTTCTCCTCGGTTATTTAATTACTATGTATTTATACTAACAAATAATTATCTAATAATTATCAAATGATTATGTTATTTTTATGTTATTATTGAATTTGCATAAAACTTTTTACGAAAAAAAACTACTGAAATATAAATATATTTCAGTAGTCCACTTTTAAATTTGTATTTCAATAAAAACATTATCCTTTAACTCCACCTACTGTTAATCCTCCAACTATCTTCTTAGATAAGAAGATAAATGCTATCATTATAGGTACTATTGAAATGGCGACACCTGTGAAAACTGCGCCATACTCTGTCTTATATGTTCCTCTAGCAAGCATTACCATTATAGGTAGTGTAAACTTATTAGGATCAAATAACAATATAAGAGGTATTAAAAAGTTATTCCAAGTTTGAATGAATGTGAATATAGACATTGTAGCAACACTTGGAAATATAAGAGGTAATACTATTCTGTTAAATATTTTAAGTTCGCTGCATCTATCAATTCTAGCAGCTTCTATTAGCGACCTACTTATTGCACCATCTGTATATCCTTTAATAAAAAATACCGATGCAGGCGTTGCTATAGCTGGTATTATTAAAGGCCAATATGAATCAAGTAATCCAAGCTTTTTTACCAATTGAAACAATCCTATCATACCTAATTGTGTAGGTATCATCATGGTAGCAAGTAGTACCCAAAAGAGAATCTTATTCGCCTTAAATCCGAATTTTGAAAAACCAATTGGTTAATCATCACCTGAGTCGCTACATGTAATGTGATTTATTTTAGAGGCTTACACGAATTTCTTTTAATTAAATCAATAGGTATTGTATAATTCGCTGAAAAATTTGAATTACTCTCGATTGATGTTATCAAAGTATTCGTTGCAATCGATGCCATTTCAAGTAGTTTCATTCTTACAGTTGTTAACGCTGGATTTATATATCTTGCAACCTCTATATCATCAAACCCTACTATAGAAATATCTTCTGGTACATTTAAATTAGCTTCTTCGATAGCCTGTATAGCTCCTATTGCCATCATATCATTTCCACAAAATATTGCAGTAGGTATTTCCTTTTGGAGAAGTTTTTTGGTTGCATTATACCCTCCACTGATTGTAAAATCTCCTTTAACAATCAAATTACTTTTTACAGTAATTCCTGCATCTGTTAATGCATTTTTATAAGCATTAAACCTTTCTATCCCGGATAAATTTTCTGATATTCCTACTATATGTGCAATACTCGAATGTCCAAGTCCAATTAAATAATTAGTAGCTTTGTATGCTCCATAATAATTGTCCGCATTTACTATTATACATTTATTATAAACTTCTTCATCTGATTTCACTGCTTGATCTAATAGTGCGACTCTGCAACCAGAATTTATAATTTCTTTTATTTCTGGTTCTCCATTTTTTTCTCCTATAAAAATACCACCAGATACAGTCTTATTATAAAAAATTTCTTTTACTTTTTTATAATCCTTTTGTTTACTTACTATGGAAACAAGTACGTTATACCCCATTTTACTTGCATTTTCTATAACTGATCCTGTAAATGGAGTAAAGTAAGAACTACTAGTAACCTGTTTACCATTAGGATCTTTCTTCATATCAATTATAAAAAGTCCAATTATCCTGTTTTTAACTCCGGCAAGCATTCTAGCAGATGCATGTGGTACATAATTATTTTCCTTTATAATCTGCTGAATTTTTTTTCTAGTTTCATCTGGAACATTATCATAATTATTAATTACTCTTGAAACAGTGCTTCTTGAAACTCCGGCTATCTTTGCAATGTCTATACTGTTCATTCCACACCTCTTTTTTAAATTTTAAACGCGTGTTTATAATGTAATAGTACTATAATCTTTCATTCTTTTCAACTTATAATATGCTGAGATTTGCTCACATAACCATGTTTTAACATAATTTACTCCATTTATATCCCAATTGCTCCTTTTCTTGCAGAACCGTTTACACTTTTTTTATTTGGGCTATATTTAATCATAATGTTGAAAACACGACGATTTTTAAGGGAAGACTAATGTCTTCACCTAATTAAATTATCTCCTTGATCGTGCAATATTACCGACTTCAGAAGTAGCTATATACTTCCACTGAAGTTTATATTTTTTAGGATATGTACCTCCATCTTATAAAAATGGAAGAATTACCTTCTGAAATGTCATTAAAATTTAAAACTATCTAATATGTCTTTGAGGCTTGTCGCCTTATCATTTAAGCCCATAGCTAAGCTATGCATGTTTTCATTTGAATTATTTTGATCTTCAACTGAAGCAGATACCTCCTGCGTTGCAGCCGCACTCCTCTCTGCTACCATAGAAATATTAATAATATTATCTGACAAACTAATCTTCCCTTTTTCAATTAAATTTATGCTATTAACAGAATTATGCATAGCACTAACCACAGTTTCTATGGCTAATTTTATTGAATCAAAAGACTTACTAGTTTTTGTTACTTGTATTATTTCATCTGAAAAAGCTAGTTTAGCACTATTTGATATATTCATTGCGCTACCAATTGATTCATTTACCTGCTTTATTATTTTACTTATTTGGATTGAAGCACTTTGAGATTGTCCAGACAATTTTCTAACTTCTTCTGCTACTACAGTGAAACCCTTCCCAGCTTCTCCTGCTCTTGCCGCTTCAATTGATGCATTTAATGATAATAAATTAGTTTGATCAGTTATTTCATTAATTTTATTTAATATTAATAAAATGTCTTTTGTATTATCCTTTAACTTTGAAACAGTAGCAGAAACTTTGGCAATAGCCTTAGAATTACTATCAGATGATTGATTTAAATCATGGATAATAATTCTACTATCTTCTAGTACCAAGAAACAATCTTTTGCTGCGCCTGAAACTTTATCTAGTCCCTCGACTGCTTTATTAATATCTAAATCTAAGTCACTCGAGGTTTCAACGCATTGCATTGTATTTTCAACCTGTTCACCAGATCCCGCTGTAATTTCTTGAATTGCAGCAGTAACTTGTTTTTAAGTCAAAGCGTTCCCCAGCGTAAGATTAAGTAGCCTGTTTGAAATTTCATCAGTCTCACTAGCAAGCTTGCTTGTTGTCTTTAGCATATGCCGTAATTTTTTAGTCATATTATTAAAGTTTTCACTCAGTTTATTCAGCTCCATTATTTTACTAGTTTTACTTTCTACCATTAAATTACCTTCAGCTAACTCTTTTGTTAATCCAATAATTTCATTAATAGGCTTCGATATCTGCATAGACATCAATAGAGAAATAATAACACAAGCAATTAAACATAAGATTATAATTACTGAAATATATTTTTGTATATTTGTGGCCGTTGCTGACAATTCAGCTTCAGGTACTACAGCAACATATTTCCAACCATTTAAGGTTGATTTAGAATACACACCAAACATCTTAGTATTCCCATCTTTAAATGTAAAATCTCCATCTTTACTATTTTTTATAGAACTATAAACATTATCCTTTAATTGTGTTCCCGCTAATTTAGAGTCCTTATGTGCTACTATTTTACCATTTTCATCTATAATATATATATCCATTTTTACCTATTTTGGAATCAGTTAAAGCACTATTTAAAACATCTACACTTATATCTATTTCTAAAATTCCTAAAACTTTTGTTCCAGTAATATTTTTAATTACACTAATACTACTTAGATAACTAGCGTTTCTACCTTCTACAATCTTTGAATCATGTGGTGGTAACCAATATGGCTTTCCATTATTCTTAACTACCACATTATACCAGGACTCTTTTTTAGCGCCTTCCATAACACTATTAGACTCCTCCAAGGTTCTTACATTTGTTGGAAAACTAGATGTCAAACCATTTTCACTATAAAAAGTCATTCCACTAATAACATTTAAACTATTTGTTAATGTTGCATTTGTCAGTTCATTTGAAATTAATACTCTATTATTATCCTTAATATCATTATTTACTTTATCATTATTAATTAGGGATATAAATTTTTTATTAGAATATAGCTGTGCTGGCATATTATCTACTGAGCTATTTATCATCTCTACATAATTTTTGTTCTGTCTTAAGGTCTCGGTTGAAGAATTTTTAAAATCTTTAGTAACATTTGCCTTTGTTATTAAATATGTAGATACCCCTGTTACCATTAATTAAATCATTACTAATAAAGAAAAAGTTATAGTCAATTTACCTAGAATACTTTTAGAATTTATTCTCCGGATTTTTTTTCCCATTTTATAGCCCCCCAAATATAATTGCTTTGTTTAATCTTTTACAAATTATTCTTTTAATTTCCCATTTCTACTTCTATTTTATGTCCGCATCCATCAGCAAATACAGGTAATATATTTCCTTGTATAACTTTTCCATCCACAGTTATTACTTTAACACCTTTACAAATGTGCAAAGGATTAGTTACTTTAATATTATATATGTCTCCCCTAAATGATCTCTTAATCTCAAAACTATTCCATTCTTTTGGAATGCAAGGATTTACACTAAGCCCATCATACTCAGGTTTTACACCTAAAATAAATTGAGTAATTGCAAAATAGTTCCATGCAGCAGTTCCTGTAAGCCAAGAATTCTTAGCTTCACCTTGCCTTGCTGCATCTTTTCCTGCTACCATTTGTGAATAAACATAAGGCTCAGTTCTATGAATCTCACTTATGTCTTCAATAAAGGCAGGAGCTATTTTTTTGTATACATCATATGCCCTATCCCCTCTGCCTAAAACTGTCTCAGCAATCATTATCCATGGATTGTTGTGACAGAATATTCCAGCATTTTCTTTGTAACCTGGTGGATAAGATGTAATTTCACCAATGTTTAAATCATACTTTGTATAAGCTGGTGTCAAAATCATTGTTCCATATTTGGTATCTAATTTTTCCTTTACAGAATCTAGTGCTTTTAACGCTAAACCTTCTTCTACCCCAATGCCTGCCATTACGCAGAACCCTTGTGATTCTATATATATCTGTCCCTCATCATTATCTTTGCTACCAACCTTATTGCCAAAAGCATCATATGCTCTTAAAAACCAATCTCCGTCAAATCCCTTTTCTATAACGGTCTTTCTCATATTATCAATATGAGTTTGTGCTATTTTAGCATCTTTATTCAATCCAAATCTTTTACATAATTCTACATACTCTGGTCCTATAAACACGAACATGCCAGCAATAAGAACAGATTCCGCAACTCTTCCATCTGGATCTCCAAATGTTTGAAAAGACTCATCTGGTTCTGTAGAAAAACAGTTTAAATTCAAACAATCATTCCAATCAGCTCTTCCAATTAAAGGAAGTCCATTAGGTCCAAGATTATTTACAACATGATAGAAAGAACGTTTTAAATGTTCCATAAGTGTATCTTTTATACTATCATCACAATTGAAAGCTACAAGTTCCTTTAATATACTAAAATCTCCTGTTTCTTTTATGTAGGCCGCAGTGCCTAATATTAACCATAATGGATCATCATTAAATCCACCTCCAACTTCAAAGTTACCCTTTTTAGTTAACGGTTGATATTGATGATAAGCTCCACCATCCTCAAATTGTGTTGCTGCTATATCTAGTATTCTTTCTCTCGCTCTACCCGGAATCTGATGTACAAACCCAAGTAAATCTTGATTAGAGTCTCTAAAACCCATTCCTCTTCCAATCCCAGATTCAAAATATGATGCACTTCTAGACATATTAAACGTTACCATGCATTGATAAGGATTCCATATATTAACCATACGGTTTAGCTTATCATCATCACTTTTTATACTATATTTTGATAATAGATTAAGCCAATATTTACTTAAATCTTCTAATCCCTCTTCTACTTGAATATCTGTACTAAACCTTGCTATCATATCTTTAGCAATAGTTTTATTAATAACTCCAGGACTTTCCCACTTATCATCTTCCTTATTTTCTACGTATCCAATTATGAAGATTAAACTTGCTTCTTCACCAGGTTTAAGTGTTAATGTTTTACTATGTGATCCTACAGGAGACCATCCACTAGCTACAGAATCATTTGATTTACCACTCATAACTGTTTGTGGCGAATCAAACCCATTGTATAATCCTAGAAATGACTCTCTGTCACTATCGAATCCATCTATATCCGTATTAACTGAGTAAAATGAATAATGATTACGTCTTTCTCTATACTCCGTTTTATGATAAATCACAGAATTATCTATTTCCACTTCACCAGTACTAAAATTTCTTTGAAAATTAGTCATATCATCATAAGCATTCCATAAACAAAATTCAATGAATGAAAATATTTTAATTTCCTTAGTATGATTTGATGTGTTTTTTATTTTAAGTTGATTGATTTCTCCGTGATACTTTAAAGGGACAAACATTAATTGTTCTACTTGAATACCATTTCTTGCGCTTTTAATTTTAGTATATCCAAGTCCATGTCTACATTCATAGGAATCCAATTCAGTTTTAACTGGCATATATCCTGGTGTCCACACGTCACCACCATCGTTTATATAATAATATCTTCCCCCACTATCTACAGGTGCACTATTATATCTATATCTAGTTAACCTTCGAAGCCGTGCATCCTTGTAAAAACAATAACCACCGCTAGTATTTGAAATTAGCGAGAAAAAATCATCTGTTCCAAGATAATTAATCCATGGATACGGAGTCTTAGGTGTAGTAATAACATACTCTTTGTTTATATCATCAAAATAACCAAATTTCATTGTTCATCCCCCCTATATTTGTACAATTCTATTTTATATAAAAAGTTTAAATATATCAATTATCATATAAGCGTCTATTCGCTCTAATTATTACATTATATTCTATTAACGCGTGTTTATGAGTTTTTTTGCACTTTTTTAAATTTATATAAAAAATATGCAATACACATTAATTTATTACCCTCAAATCACCTTTTTATTTGAGTAATTTTCATATAAGGACTATATATTACTTTAATTTAATATTATGTTGAATATCATTTAATAAAATTATAATTTCACCAAACCCAATAATCAAAAATCCACTTATAAAAGAAGATCCCATAATTGCAATTGCGTATACCCATCTTAATGGATTTGGATTTGATGTTACACCACTCGCTGGAGTAGTTAATAATAATCCAAGAATTAGACCACAGAAAATTCCGAGTCCCATTGCAATTTTACCTATTAATTTTATCATAACACCAATTTTATTTTTTTTGCTTATTATTAATGTATTACTATCTATTGTTTTTTTTCGAATTTCTAAAATTTCATTTAAACTCGCCATATCTTATTTCTCCTTTTGATTGGAATATAATCTTATAAAAAATATAAATAAAGATATCATCCCGAATAAATAAAAAAGCCCAAATACTTTGCCTACTGCATTTCCTGCATCTATAAAAGTATAATAAATCTCAGATAATATCATTAAAAA
This sequence comes from uncultured Clostridium sp., assembly GCF_937920395.1. Classification (GTDB taxonomy): domain Bacteria; phylum Bacillota; class Clostridia; order Clostridiales; family Clostridiaceae; genus Clostridium_AD. Next base: position 29,962 of record NZ_CALEVF010000281.1, read on the forward strand.
TGTTCCAATCACTGCAATTAGTGTTGCTGTTTTTAATTTCAAATTCAGCCATCTCCCATAATTTGTATAAGTATATATATATATGTATAATTCTATATATATACTTATAATCCTCTAATTTATTTTTTGAATTTTATATTGTATCATATATATCTTTTTTTATCATTTTTAAAACAAATTTAAAATAATTATAAGTTTTAAATATTTACGCAAAAAAATATTCCATTAATTTTAATTTAGGAATACCCTTTTGCGTAAAATTTTATAAATGTCAATTCTTTAATAATCCATAGATGCAATTGATAGATTTATTTGTTTTGTTTAATAAATTTATCAAATTCAGCCACGGTTGGATAAGAAGACTGTGTACCATATTTTGTAACACTTAGTGCTGCAAACGCTGTTGCTTTTTTTAAAGATAACAAAATATCTTTTGTTGTTACATAAAAATGTGCAAAACATCCAATAAATGAATCACCGGCACCCGTTGTATCAATTGCATTAACTTTATATGCTTTCACATAATGCTCCTCATTATTGTTTACCCAAAGAACTCCTCTACTTCCCATTGTAACAATAACATTTTTAACACCTTTATTTGCAATGTAATGTGCCGCCTCTTTTATCTCATCTATTGTATTTACATTTCTATTTGTTACGATACCCAATTCACTTTCATTTGGTGCAAAAAAATCACATTTACAAACATAACTTAAATCTATATCCGGTATACAAGGAGCAGGATTTAGTAAAACTGGAATATGATTTTCATTTGCAAAATCTATTGCATAATAAACAGTCTCTAAACTGATTTCTAACTGCAAAACAATCAAAGAACATTCTTTCAATTGTTTACTTGCATCATCTATATCCTTTGTTGATAAATCTTTATTTGCGCCTTTAATAATCAAAATACTATTTTTAGAGTTTTTCTCAACAAAAATAGGTGCAACACCACTTGCCTTATTTTTTTGAATTGTAACAAAGTCAGTGTTAATACCATTTTCTTTTAAGTTTTTAATAGTATTTTCACCAAAAAGATCATCTCCAACTTTACTTACCATCATAACATCAGATTCAAATTTTGAGGCTGCAATAGCTTGATTTGCTCCTTTACCACCGAACCCCATTTTAAAATCCGGTGCTTCTAAAGTTTCACCCTCTTTTGGCATACGATCAATATAAGTTATTAAATCTATCATATTTGAACCAATAACTGCTATCTTCATTTATAAACCCTCCCTATATACTGTAATACAACTTTTATCTTTGATTTAATTATATCTTATCTTTTTCCAGTTATAACTTTAAATGTTCTTTTTTCTTGTGGTTTCAAATAAATTAAGCTACCGTTTTCTTTTGCTGCATTAAACCCTTCTGGCCTGCACGTTCCTGGTAATACAAAGGCTGCAACTTTTTGATCTTCATTATATAATAGCCATCTTGTAGCATAATTAAAATCTTTTGTTGAAAATTTAGTGAAAAATATAAATTCTTCCGGGGAAGCCATTTCAAATGTTAATTCTTCTCCATACTTTTCTAAATTATCTGCGAAAAAAACAATTTCAGGATCATACATCTCTGATCCATTTAATACATTTAATGAACCTGGGTGCTCTTTAAGCTCTTTGTTATAAGCAAGCCACCCCTTCGTAGGATGAACATGAGCTGGAATTGATTCTCTAAGCATAAACGCCTCATTTGGTAACGATTGAGTTAATTTAGCATTATTAACATATGCATAATTCATATGACACATATATTGTAGGGGCATATCTTGACACTCTGACAAATTTGTCACAGACATCTCAATACAAATATTTGATTCTCCTTTACTTAATGTAACACTTGGACTTGCTAAATAATGATCTCCAAAACCTTTAGCATATTCTGTATCTCCTGCAATTTTCACAAAATCATTATCAATCTCAAGCCATGAGTTATCCATTTTTGAACAAGCCATTTCACCATGTAAAAGATGAGTATCTGTAGGAGATGGGCAACCATTAGCTAGAAGTCCTGAATGAAAAGCAAAGCAACCATAGGTCTCTACAATTTCATTAGCCTCCCTAGGAATTTTAAACATATTCTTCATTCTAAGATCATGTCCATCAAATTCTAATCCCCATATGATTTGTCCCATAAATGGAAGAATAGTTACCTTTCCTTTACTATTAGTTAATTCTATTGCCTCAATATCTGATGGATACTTAAATAATGTTACTTCAAATTCCTCTGATTTATAAATAACATAGCGTTTTTGACTAAACATATCCCTTTGTAAAAATATTTTATTCACTGCAATCCACTCCTCTATTAATTTTTTTGTGAAATGTTTTTAAACCTTTTCATTTCCGAGTAAAAATATATACCTACTAAAGCAAAACAAATGGTTGGCACTATGAATGATAGCTGCATTGAACCAATAGCATCCGATACAAGGCCTTGTATTGCCGGAATAAATGCCCCTCCAACTATTGCCATAACAATAATTGCACCAGCTGTTTCTGTATATTTCTTATCTTTTACGGAATCCAAAGTTTCAGCATAAATTGTAGCCCAACATGGTCCAAACAAGAAACTTGCTACAATTGCTGCATATACAGAAGTAAAGTTTGGAGATAATGTTACATATAGTAGTGATAAACATCCAACTATTGAATATATAAATAATACTTTTGATGCATTAAACTTATTCATCAAGAAATTAGCTACAAATTTACCAAGGAAAAAGGCTATAAATGTATATATCATATACGTTGAAGCACTTCTTTCACTTATATTTTTATCTAATGTTAATGCTAATCTTATAGTAAATGACCAAACCGTTGTTTGCATACCTACATATATGAATTGAGCAATAATACCTTTTTTAAAATTATTATTTTTAGATAAATATTTTAGTGTTTCTAAGATACTTACTTTAGTTTCTTCTTTACCTTTAATATTTTGAGATTTACATTTAGGAAACTTAGTGATTACAAACAAAATAAATACTACAATTAAAATTAAAATAAGATATTTATAAGGTTGTAATGTATGCTGCAGAGCAGATGCTCCAAAATCTTTAGCCGCTTGTGGTGTCATTTTTGACATCTGTGACTTTAAAGATGCACCATTTTGGAAAATAAGATATTTTCCGAGTAAAACTCCTATAATGGATCCTATTGGATAAACTGTTTGACTAATATTTAAACGAAGAGTTGCTTTATCTCTCGGTCCCATAAGCGAACTATACGTATTAGCTGATGTTTCTAAAAAACTAAGTCCTATAGCAAGAACAAAAATTGCTACTAAAAACATTGAATACGTTGCCATATTTGATGCAGGATAAAATAAAGTACAACCAATAATATAAAAACCAAGTCCTGATAATATAGCTATTTTATAACTTGTTTTTTTAATTAATAATGCTGCTGGAATAGCAATTAAAAAATATCCTCCATAAAATGCACTTTGTACTAACGCACTAGCAAAATCACTTAAATAAAATACACTTTTAAACTGTGTAATCAATATGTCATTTAAACTAGCAGCCGCTGCCCATAAAGGAAATAATAATGATAGCAAACTAAATTGAAAACCTGGCATTTCACTTAAATAACCATCTGGATATTGCTTAATATCTTTCATACGCATATAAATTTCTCCTTTGTTTATATGATTTTTTAAGTTCTATTCCACAACTTGCACCAATTCTAGAAGCACCATTGTTTATCATCTCTAACATTTCTTCTTTTGTATGTATACCACCTGAAGCCTTAACTCCCATATCATCACCAACAGTTTCACGCATTAACTTAACATCATGTGCATTAGCACCACCTTTTGAAAATCCAGTTGATGTTTTAACAAAATCTGCTCCAGCTTCTTTTGCTAAAATGCATGCTCTGACTTTCTCTTTATCTGTTAATAAGCATGTCTCTATAATTACTTTAACTAGTTTATCGCCTGAAGCTTCCACAATCTTCTTAATTTCTTCTCTTACATAATCCTCATTACCTGATTTGAGTTGCCCTATGGCAATAACCATATCCACTTCATCGGCACCATCTTCAACTGCAATTTTAGTTTCATATACTTTAGACTCCGCAGATGCTGCTCCAAGTGGAAACCCAACCACCACGCAAACGTTAACATTCGAATCCTTCAATTGATTATTGGCAAGCTTAGCCCAACTCGTATTTATGCAAACTGATGCAAAATCATAAGTCTTCGCTTCCTCAATAAGCTTCAATATTTCTTTCTCCGTTGCATCTGGTTTTAACAATGTATGATCAATATATTTAGATATTTTCATATGTTTACAACTCCTTAAATTTTATCTATATATGCATAATAACATCCTTTTGCACAAATGTAAACTATTAATTTTACATTTGTGCAAAATAGTATTTTTTTGTGTCCAATGATTGAAAAATGCAATAATTTTATTTTACAACAAGTTTCAAAAAATAAAAAAGCTACTGTATAATATCCAGTAGTATCTCCCTTATTTTTTTAAAAGTAATAATTTAGCAGTGAATTGATCTATCACTAACGTATTAGCTATTTTAGATGTTAGTGCAACATTCAAAGCATCAATTTTTCTTTCTCCACCTGCAACCAAAATAGTTTGTTCCTTTTTTTTCAATTCATCTAACTCTATTCCAACTATTCGACTATTAATTTTTTCGTCACATATTTCACCTTTATTATTAAAAAAACGTGAACATACATCACCAACTGCATGATCCTGAATAGATTTTATCTCTTCTTTATTAAAATAACCTAACCTAAATAATAAAGCGTCATCTTTAACTGTACCTACAGAAAATATAGCAATATTCGCTTGTTTACCCATTTGTATTATTTGATTAATATGACTATCTTTTTCTGTAATTTTTTTAAGTTCAGGCGTATCAAATATAAGTGGTAATGGTAAAGATCTTCCATTTGCATGAAATGCATTTGTAAACAATTTATTTACCTCAGATGCATATGTACTAATATGTGTATGACTTAACCCACCTTTAAGCTGAACAACCTGAACACCCTTTAATTTCTTATCAACCAACTGCGAAGCTATAGAATACATAGTTGTACCCCAACTTATTCCAATAATATCGTCATCTTTAACAATATTATTAAGATACTCAGCTGCCGCGCGACCTATATGTTTTTTTATCTCTTCATTATTATTTAATGGCGCATAAGCAATAATAACAGTACCTAAATTATATTTTTCTTTTAATGCTATTGATAAATCATCCGATATATTGGCCGGATCATTTATTTGAATAGTAACATAGCCGTGTTCCCTTGCGTAATTTAAAAGTTTAGATACTGTCGGCCTAGAAATCTTTAGTGATTCTGCAATTTGATTTTGACTATATTGAGATTCATAATACAATCTTGCAACATTTATACTCTGCCTATCCTTATTTTTCTCCATAATTTTAGTCTCCTGTTATAATTTATGATATAGTGAAATTTAGGATAACATATTAAAATCCCATGATAATAGTATATTGTTCTTAAATTTAAATGTCAATATATCATACATAATTTCACCTGCAACTTTACAATTGTGCCAATAAGCTTTATTATAAAATCATACTCATGTCTAAAAGGGGGTTTATTATTGTGGAATACCAGGATTTAGTTTCTAAAGCAATTGACGCAAGAAAAAATTCTTACTCTCCATATTCTAATTTCAAAGTTGGAGCCGCTGTATTAACTTACGACGGGAAGATATATACAGGATGTAACATAGAAAACGCATCCTATGGTGCAACAAATTGTGCGGAAAGAACTGCGATATTTAAGGCAGTATCTGAAGGGTATACAACTATTAAGGCAATTGCAATAGTCGGAGTAGAAAATGATTATACTTATCCTTGTGGTATTTGTAGACAAGTGATAGCAGAATTTGCATCAGTTGATACTAAGATAATTCTTGGAAAAGGTAAAACTGAGTATTTAGTTAAAACATTAGATGAGATATTACCAGGCGCTTTCACTAAAAAAGATCTAATAAAATAATAATAAAGATAAAAAGGGAGATTTACAATGAATATTGCTAAACTTATTGATCATACTGAATTAAAACCAGATGCAACAAAAACACAAATTCTACAATTAATACAGGAGGCTAAGAAAAATAATTTTGCTTCAGTTTGTGTAAATCCAATATGGACTAAAGTTGCTAGCCTAGGATTAAAAGATAGCGAAGTCAATGTTTGTGTTGTTATAGGATTTCCACTAGGTGCAAACACAACTGAAACAAAAGCCTTTGAAGCAAAAGATGCCATTAAAAATGGTGCAACTGAAGTGGATATGGTTATTAGCATTGGTGAACTAAAGAATAAAAATTATGCTTATGTAGAGCAAGATATTAAAGCAGTAGTTGAAGTTGCAAAAGGAAAATCATTAGTAAAAGTTATTATTGAAACTTGCTTATTATCACAAGATGAAAAAATAAAAGCTTGCCAAATTGCTAAAAAAGCAGGTGCCGATTTTGTAAAAACCTCGACTGGCTTTTCAAAAGGTGGAGCAACTGCTCCAGATGTTAAACTAATGCGTGAAACTGTAGGTAAAGAGATGGGTGTCAAAGCTTCCGGTGGTATCCATACCAAAGAAGAAGCTATGCAAATGGTTGAAGCTGGTGCAACTCGTATTGGGACAAGCTCAGGTATTTCAATTATTTCTTAGATATAAAATTGTATTTTAAAAAAATACATATTATCAATATATATTTAAATAAACATGTAGTTTTGTATTTATGATTTTAATAACTGTAAATATAAGGCTACATATACAAATCTTTTTTAAGATCATAAAAATATTTTATATTTAGATAGTATATAATGTAATCGTTATATGGTTTTACTATATTAAACTAATGATAATCAAGGGGTGTAGCATCAAAATGAAATATATTATTGGGATTTTCGGGTTACTTGTTGTGTTAGGACTTGCATGGAGTACTAGTACTGGTAAAAAAAAGATAAAATACCGTCCTATTGTTATAATGATTATTCTTCAATTCATACTCGGTTTTATCTTACTAAATACTGAAGTTGGTAATTTTCTAGTCGGTGGAATAGCAAATGGTTTCCAATTATTACTTAAATGTGCTGGTGAAGGCGTAAATTTTGTATTTGGTGGATTAGTTAATGCAAATCAATTTACATTTTTTATAGGTGTGCTTTTACCAATAGTATTTATTTCTGCTTTGATTGGAATTCTTCAACACTTTAAAATACTTCCTTTCATAATAAAATATATTGGCCTTGGCTTAAGTAAAATTAACGGTATGGGTAAACTAGAATCTTACAATGGTGTAGCCGCTGCTATCCTTGGTCAATCAGAAGTATTTATTTCAGTAAAAAAAGAACTTGGTCTATTACCAGAACATAGGCTTTATACCCTTTGTGCATCAGCTATGTCAACGGTGTCTATGTCTATAGTTGGTTCATATATGGTTCTTATAAAACCTAGATATGTTGTAACTGCACTTGTTTTAAATTTATTTGGTGGATTTATTATAACTTCTATTATAAATCCATATACAGTAACACCAGAGGAAGATATATTAGTAGTTAAAGAAGAAAAAAAGCAATCATTCTTCGAAATGCTTGGTGAATATATTATGGATGGATTCAAAGTAGCTATCATAGTTGGAGCAATGCTTATTGGATTTGTAGCCATAATCGCTATGATTAATATGATTTTCAAAGGTATTTTTGGTATTTCTTTTCAAAATTTACTTGGATACGTATTCTCACCATTTGCGGTTTTAATGGGTGTACCTTTTAGTGAATCTATACCTGCAGCAAGTATAATGGCAACCAAATTAGTATCTAATGAATTTGTTGCCATGACAACTTTGGCAAGTGGTACTGTACACTTAACTGTTCGAACAACAGCTATTGTTTCTGTATTTTTAGTTTCTTTCGCTAATTTTTCATCAATTGGAATTATTTCTGGAGCGGTAAAAGGGCTCAATGAAAAACAAGGAAATGTTGTAGCTAGGTTTGGTCTAAAACTGCTATTTGGAGCAACACTCGTAAGCATATTAACATCAACTGTTGTTGGTCTAATAGTGTAATATAAAAATTTCATAAAATTAAAATCAAAATAAAAAGGATGGAAATAAAATGAGAATGGTAGATATAATTTCAAAAAAGCGTGATGGTAAAGAATTAACAACTGAAGAAATTAATTTTTTCATAGAAGGTTATACTAAAGGAACTATTCCTGATTATCAAGCAAGTTCCCTTGCAATGGCTATTTATTTTCAAGATATGAATGATCGAGAGAGAGCAGATTTAACAATGGCTATGGTTAATTCCGGTGAAACTATTGATTTATCAAAAATCGAAGGTATAAAAGTAGATAAACATTCAACTGGAGGTGTAGGTGATACAACAACATTAGTACTCGCACCCCTCGTTGCTGCTTTAGGTATACCTGTTGCTAAAATGTCAGGACGAGGCCTTGGACATACTGGCGGTACAATTGATAAATTAGAATCTATTAGTGGCTTTCATGTAGAAATTACAATAAATCAATTTATTGATTTAGTTAATAAAGATAAAGTTGCAGTTGTTGGACAAAGTGGAAACTTAACGCCTGCAGACAAAAAATTATATGCACTTCGTGATGTTACTGGAACTGTAAACTCAATCCCACTCATAGCTAGTTCTATCATGAGTAAAAAGATTGCAGCCGGTGCTAATGCGATAGTACTTGATGTTAAAACAGGTGCAGGAGCTTTTATGAAAACAGATAAAGATGCAGAAAATTTAGCACATGCTATGGTTCAAATTGGAAATAACGTAGGAAGAAAAACAATGGCAATAATTTCTGACATGTCACAACCTTTAGGCTTTGCAATTGGTAATGCACTTGAAGTAAAAGAAGCTATTGATACATTAAAAGGCGAAGGTCCTGAGGATTTAACAGAACTCGTTTTAACACTTGGAAGTCAAATGGTAGTACTTGCTAAAAAAGCAAATACATTAGAAGAAGCAAGAAAAATGCTTCTTGAAGTAATAAAAAATGGAAAAGCTTTAGATAAATTCAAAGTATTCATTAAAAACCAAGGTGGAGATTCATCAATTGTAGATAATCCAGAAAAATTACCACAAGCAAAATATAAAATTGATGTCCCTGCACTAACTAGCGGTGTTGTATCAAATATGGTAGCTGATGAAATAGGAATTGCTGCAATGCTTCTAGGTGCAGGCAGAGCAACAAAAGAAGATAAAATTGATTTAGCAGTAGGACTAATGCTTCGTAGAAAAGTCGGAGATAAAATTAACAAGGGTGATACCCTTGTAACTATATATTCAAATCGTGAAAATGTTGAGGATGTAAAATCAAAAATATACGAAAATATTTCTATTAGCAATCATGCAACTAAACCAATATTAATTCATGAAGTTATTACGCAGTAACTCCATAAAGGCAGTTAAGAATATATCTTAACTGCCTTTAATTTATACTATAATTTTCGGATAAATGTCTAAAAACTCTACTCGATTTCATTTCCATTTTTCGTTGTATTAGCACACCCGATATTTTCATTAGGTACCTTGCTTGCCGGAAGTCTTATTGTAAATGTGCTACCTTTCCAAATTTACTCTGTACCTTGCTAGCAATATTTAATTCAGCTAACTGTTTACTTTCCTCTTTATTGTGGATTACAAAATACCATAATTTATGGTTAATGAGGTTTAAGAGATCTTGCGCAAAATATCTTTTCCCTGAGTTTCCAACACATACATTTTCCTAACTTTGGTATCAATTGTTACTGCATATTATAATCAAAAGCATTATAATATATACCATAGTAATTAAATAGAGAAATTGTAAGGGGTGGTATATCATAGACTCTAATATACTTTTTGATAAACACGGACTAAATGAAATAAAAAATATGTTTAAATGGATGAAAAAATCGAAAAAAGTTGTAAACTTACCTAATCAAATTAAAAATGGGCACTGTAATAATTTTGCCTCTCATTGTTGCCTAAATTGTGACAAATGCTGGGGAGCAAAACCTAAAACACCAAAATAAATATTAATTGTATAGACATAGATATGCATTCACTTGTAAAGACAAGTATTTCAAGTTATGTAGATACTGCATCGACTTTTCAACATCATAGTTTCGCTGATACCTTTGTAAATATTGTACCAACAAATATTTTTACGTCCTTAGGTAATGGAGACATGTTATCAATTATTTTCTTTTCAATTATGTTTGGTTTAGGCATAGGCGCAATTGGAGAAAAGGGAAAACCAGTCCTTCGCTTTTTCGAAGGGGTTGCTCAAGCAATGTTCTGGGTAACTAATCAAATAATGAAGACAGCACCATTTGGTGTGTTTGCACTAATTGGGATAACTGTTTCAAAATTTGGTCTTGCTGCTCTAATTCCGCTTGGTAAATTAGCTATAACAACTTATGGTGCAAATGATATTCTTTTTAATTGTTATATTAGGACTCGTAGCTAAAGCAGTTAAAATAAATTTTTTTTCCTTCATTAAGCTTTTAAAAGATGAATTAGTCCTTGCATATAGCACTGCAAGTTCTGAAGCAGTTTTACCAAAGCTTATGGAAAAAATGGAGAAATTCGGTTGCCCTAAAGCAATAGTATCTTGGATATGGCAAGAACTGCAGTAAATGAATAACAAAAATAAACCTTGCTCATAAAAAATGAGTGAGGTTTATTTTCATTATTCATATATTATTCTAACTGAAGATTTTAATACCTTAATTACTGGCAAGTCTTCTATAATTCTGGTATCTTTTATTTGCCGCTTTTTCTGCAGCTTCAAATAACTCCTCAGCATTTTCTGGGAAAGTTCTTAGTAATGATGAATACCTTACTTCACCAAGTAAAAAGTCGCGAAAACTACCTGTCGGCTCCTTTGAATCTAAAATAAATGGATTCTTTCCTTGCTTCTCAAGAGCTGGATTACACCTATAAAGGTGCCAATATCCTACTTCAACAGCGCGTTTGGTATTTGACTGAGTGGTACCCATACCGCCTTTTAAACCATGACTTATACATGGAGCATAAGCAATAATAAGTGATGAGCCAGGATAGCTTTCAGCCTCAACAACTGCTTTAAGGAATTGACTTTGACTTCCTCCCATAGCTACTTGTGCTACATAAACATTACCATAACTCATTGCCATTATACCTAAATCTTTCTTATTAAACTTTTTACCAGATGCTGCAAATTGAGCAACTGCGCCTATTGGTGTTGCTTTCGATGATTGACCACCAGTATTTGAATAAACTTCTGTATCAAATACAATTATATTTACGTCCTCACCCCTTGATAAAACATGATCTAGACCACCAAATCCAATATCATATGCCCAACCGTCTCCTCCATACATCCACATTGACTTTTTAGCAAGTTGTTCTTTACTTTCAAGTATTTCATTTGCAAGTTTACTAAGTTCTTTACTTAATTTTGCTGTTTTTAATACTTCAACTACCTTTTTACTTACATCTTTAGAAGTTTTTCCATTTCTATAATTGTCGATCCAATTTTGAAGTGATGACTTCATATTTGAATCAGTTGTTAAATTGATAACTTTTTCAACTTTCGACTTTAATAGTTCCCTTTGTTGGTTCACAGCTAAGCACATTCCAAGACTAAATTCTGCATTATTTTCAAATAATGAGTTAGACCAAGCCGGTCCATGGCCTTCTGAATTAGTTGTATATGGCACGCATGGTGATGCTGCCCCCCAAGCCTGACAACACCCTGTTGCACTGGCAAGATACATCCTATCTCCATACAATTGTGTTATTACCTTAGCATAAGGGGTTTCTCCGCATCCTGCACAAGCCCCCGAAAACTCAAGTAGTGGCTGCATAAACTGACTTCCTTTTACTGTAGCAATGTCACCACAGTTTTCTTTCTTAGATAATGATAATGCATAATACCAATTATCCATCTCCTTTTTCTGAGTCTCGATAGGTTCCATTGTAAGAGCTTTTTCTTTAGCAGGACAAACATTTGAACAAATTCCACAACCTGTGCAATCTAATATGTCAACTTGTATTCTATATTTATAATCTTCAAGGCCTTTTCCTGTGGCTTTCTTTAATTTAAATCCATTTGGTGCATTTTCTACTTCATGAGCACTTAGCAAAAATGGTCTTATTGCAGCATGTGGACACACAAATGAACATTGATTACACTGAATACAATTATCTACATTCCATGATGGAACCTCAGTCGCTATACCTCTTTTCTCATAGGCTGATGTACCAAGTGGCGCCGTACCATCCTCCATACCTATAAAAGCACTTACTGGAATGCTATCACCCTTTTGAGCGTTAACAGGTATAAGAATATTTTTAATGAAATCAGGAACATTTGCGACTTCTGCTATCTTATCCTCAACCACATTAACCCAAGATATAGGGACTTCTACTTTTACTAACCCTTCAATGCCTTTGTCTACTGCCCTATAATTCATATTAAGAATAATATCACCTTTTTTACTATAACTTTCGTATATAGATTTCTTCATATACTCTACTGCCTCATCTATTGGTATAATATTTGCTAATTTAAAAAAAGCAGCTTGTAGTACAGTATTAGCACGTCCACCTAACCCAATTTCTTTAGCAATACGTGAAGCATCAATTGTATAAAACTTTATGTTATTTTTAGCAATATATTGTTTTACTTTACTTGGAAGATGTTTTTCTAATTCTTCACCCTTCCAGCAACAATTCAATAAAAATGTTTTTCCATATTTCAAATCAGAAATTATATCATACTTCTCTAAATATGAAAAATTATGACATGCAATAAAATCTGCTTTTTTTACAAGATAACTTGATCGTATAGGCTCTTTTCCAAAGCGTAAGTGCGATTGTGTTACCCCACCAGATTTTTTTGTATCAAAAACGAAATAAGCTTGAACAAACATATCTGTATGATCACCAATAATCTTTATTGAATTTTTGTTTGCTCCCACTGTACCGTCTGAACCAAGTCCCCAAAACTTACAACTAATTGTTCCTTTTGATTGCACATCAAGTTCTTCGCCTACGTTGATTGAATGGTGTGTTACATCATCATTAATCCCAACAGTAAAATGATCTTTAGGGTTACTTTGTTTAAGATTTTCATATACCGCAACTATTTGGGCTGGTGTTGTATCTTTAGATGATAATCCATAACGGCCTCCATAAAGTTTTGGACGAACTTCTTTGTTTACGAAAGCAGTACACACATCTTCAAATAGTGGTTCACCTGCTGATCCCGGTTCTTTAGTTCTATCTAAAACAGCAATGTTTTTAACTGTTTTGGGAATTACATTTAACAAATGTTTCACTGAAAATGGCCTAAATAAATGTACTTTAACAAGACCAACTTTTTCGCCATTTGCATTTAAATAATCTATTGTTTCCTCTATTGCTCCGCATACAGAACCCATAGCGATAATTACACGGTCAGCATCAGTTGCACCATAGTAATTAAATAATTTATAATTTCTTTTTGTAATTTTATTAATATCATTCATGTAACCTTCTACAATACCAGGAATAGCATCATAAAACCTATTACTTGCCTCACGTGCCTGAAAAAAAATATCGGGATTTTGTACTGTGCTACGTTGAACAGGTCTTTCAGGATTCAAAGAATTTTTTCTAAATGCCTTAAGGGAGTCTTGATCTATAAGTTTAGCTAAATCATCATATTCAAGGCATTCAATTTTTTGAATTTCATGAGAAGTTCTAAAACCATCAAAAAAGTGTAAAAATGGTACACGTCCTTTAATTGCACTTAAATGTGCAACACCAGATAAATCCATAACTTCTTGTACACTTGCAGTAGACATCATTGCAAAACCTGTTTGGCGGCAAGACATTACATCTGAATGATCCCCAAAAATTGAAAGTGCATGAGTGCCTACTGTACGAGCACTTACATGTAATACTCCTGGCTTTAATTGTCCTGCAATTCTATACATTGTAGGTACCATTAAAAGCAATCCTTGTGACGCCGTATAAGATGTAGTTAAAGCTCCTGCTTCAAGAGAACCATGAACTGCCCCTATAGCCCCTGCTTCTGATTCCATCTCTACCAATTTTACTGTTTGTCCAAAAAGGTTTTTCTTTCCATAAGCCGACCATTCATCTACATGCTCAGCCATTGGTGAAGATGGTGTTATTGGGTAAATTGTTGCTACCTCAGTAAAAGCATATGATACATAAGCACACGCTTCATTTCCATCCATAGTTTTCATAACTTTGGTCATAAATAATCCCCCCCTGGTGTATTTATATATGGTTATTTTATATAACCTTTAAGAAACTACAATATTTTATTGTACCGTTTACTTATGATACCAAAACTCTTGTAAACGTTACCCTAATTATTACACCTTGACTTAATTAAGTCAATAAACGATTTACAGAAAATTTTATTCTAAAGAAGATCACAATAAAAACTTATAATGTATTTATAAATTCATTATTTTCATTCTCAATTTTTAAACTAAAAAATTGCCAGGTATGAAATTAGATCATACCTGACACTTTTGTTATTATAGATACTTCAAAATATATAATAAATCGTACTCTAAATTTTAAACTTCTGTACCATTCCATTAAGCTTTTGTGCAAGCTCTGCTTGCATTTGTGATGTTTGCGATACCTGTACCATAGCTTTTGAAGTTTCCTCAATGCTAACTTGAATGTCTCCTGTATGTTCTGCAGAAAGCTGTGAACTCTGTGCCAAAGTTTGTGCTGCCATACTAACTTCATTTATTGATGCTTCCACTTCTTCTGACATAGCTGCTATTTCCTCTGACATGGCACTTATAAATTCTCCATCTTCACCATATTGCATTCCAGCCTCTGCGTATTGTTCTAATACTGGTGTAATATCTTCTATAATAAATTTAAGTATATCATTACTATTTTCAGACAAATGTTTAAAAGCATCTTGAACTTTTACTATAGTACCTTGAATTGTATTTACAGTTTCTGATGATTGTTCTGCAAGTTTCCTTACTTCATCTGCAACTACTGCAAATCCTTTTCCTTGTTCTCCTGCTCTTGCTGCTTCAATAGCAGCGTTTAATGCTAATAAATTAGTTTGTGATGCGATGGCCGCAATTCCATCTGCCATAACCTTTATTTCATCTACAACTCTTCCATCTTCTATAGCTTTTAGTATTCCTTTTTCTTTTGCTTCATAAATACTCTTACTATTTTCAAGAGCTTTATTAGCCTCTATTCTAACTGTTTTTGCTTTTTCTTTAATTTGAGATGCATTACTGCTACCTTCCATTGCTTTTGAAGATAGTTCTTCCATACTTGAATTAACTTCTTCGACAGATGCAGTTATTTCCTCTGATGTAGCACTAGATTCTTGAACCGCCTTGTTTATTTCCACTGTTGAACTATCTACAATTTCTATTTTAGAGCTTATTTCCTCGACCGTCGCTGAGAGTTCTTCAGATGAGGCACTCATATTTGAAGAATTATCCATTATTTCTTTTACTAGTTCTTTTATATTTTCCTGAGCAATGTTTAATGCAGTTCCAGTTTGTCCAAATTCATCTTTCCTTGTAATAATAATTGTTTCAGAAAAATCATAACGAGATAATCTCCCTGCCAAATCTTTTATTTTGTTTAATGGATTTATTATATTTTTACTTAATAAATAAGCCATAAAAATTATAACAAGAAATGCTATACTTGTATAAATTATAATTGTGTTTCTAGCTTTGCTAAACTGAGCTGTATTATCTAAGTTTGCTTTCTCAGCAGATTTAACATTTATTTCAATACATTTTGCTAAATTATTAGACATTGAAATTCTTATTACATCAAGCTTTGAATTAAGTTTCATAGCCTCCATAGGGTTCTTAGCTTTTACGAAATCAATTATTTCATTCCTTCCTTCTCTGTATTTTACTAAGTCACTTTTATAAGCAGCATAAGTTTTTTCCTCTTCTGTCGATGTAAACGTTGAACTTAGATAATCCTTTTCAAGGATTATATCTTCACTTGTTAAATCATCTATATTCTTTATTTCTTCATCTAGTTTTAATTTGTCTCTCTCAAAAACAATTCTGAGCATCTCAGCTCTAATACTATTTATATTTCCTTTAGTTTCTTCTAAATCTTTTATGGATTGTAGATTGTTACTGTATATAGACATAGAACCATCATTTATCTTATCTGAACTGATTATGCCCTCTACTCCTATTAAAATCATAAAAATACAAACAACTGAGAATACCGATACAATCTTTTTCTTTACACTTAGATTAACAAAAAAATTCATTTTTACACTTCCCTTTTCTTATGGATAGTGTTAACACTATCTTTGTTTTATTTATTTAAAACCCTGCTATTGCAAGG
>NZ_CALEVF010000282.1 GCF_937920395.1 uncultured Clostridium sp.
TTCCGATCTCTAAATTACACCAAAGAATGTACTTAGAAAATAATTCTAGATCTGTAGCTTAGTTTAATTCTAAATAATTACTAAATTTACCATTGTTCGTGTTTCTTAATGGTCTTTTTGTTGTGCATTAAAATTGGTAACTACTTTTTTAAATTTATAGTTGACTTTAATTAGCTGGTCTAAATATACATATTGTTTTATATTCTTATTTTATATAATTAATTGAGTGTATAATTGATTTTAAAATAAATAAACCTTACTCTTTTATAATATAAAAGTAACTTATATATAGTATATACTAAATGATTATGTAGTTATACATAATGTATTTAATTTATTAATTGATATGATATACCTAATAATATTATTTAAGAGGCAAATGAATTTGATGATATATTGGACATAAAATTAATGACAAAGCATGGTATATTAGCAAAGAATTCATATTAAAAGTTTACGTTAAGTTTACAATATTGACAAGCAAATTTACTAAGAATATACTTAATATATAGGATTTGTTTATTTTTATGATTTGTTAAAATTCATATAAATAGGTGTTAAAAATTAGTAAAATCATGAAACACTTTTAAAAAATTAATATAGGTAAGATACATATTATAAATAGATTTTGTATTGCATCAATGCGATTGTATGGCTTATGTGATGAAAACGGTTTGTATAATCAAAAGGAATAGAGTATAACAGCATTTATCACTAATTGATTAATATAACGTAAATATAACAAAACAAATTTCAAATTATACTATTGGGGTTTGAAGGTTACTTTTAAAAATTTTATTATAAAAAAAGAGTTAAGGGGATGTTTATTAATGTTAAAAAAATTTGTTCATACAATGCCAGAGAATGGATATCCTGAGTGGAATAATAATCCTGAAATTTTTCAATTGAATAGAATGAAAGCACATGTTTCATTAATGCCTTTTGATACAGTAGAAGAAGCAATAATTGGTGAAAGAATAACTTCTAATAATTATTTAACTTTAAATGGTATTTGGAAATTTAGTTTTGCAGAAAATCCAGAAAAAAGAAATAAAAAATTCTTCGAAAAAGACTTTGATTGTAGTAAATTTGATGATATTATGGTTCCAAGTAATTGGCAACTAAAGGGTTATGATTATCCCCAATATACTAATGTAAGTTATCCATGGACTTTAAGTGAAGATTTGGTAGCACCTTTTGCACCAACAAAGTACAATCCAGTTGGTTCTTATAGTAGAAATTTTGTTGTTCCAACTAATTGGGATGGAAGACCAGTGTATTTAAGTTTTCAAGGGGTTGAGTCTGCTTTTTATGTATGGGTAAATGGTGAATTAGTTGGTTTTGGTGAGGATTCATTTACTCCATCGGAATTTGATATAACATCTTATCTAGTAGAGGGAGAAAACAAGCTGTCAGTTGAAGTTTATAGATGGTGTGACGCTAGCTGGCTTGAAGATCAAGATTTTTGGAGACTTAGCGGTATTTTTAGAGATGTTTATTTATATTCAACGCCAAAAGTACATATATATGATTTTTCAGTTGTTACGCAACTAGATGAAAAATATGAGAACTCTGAATTAATTATTAAAGCAAAGGTAACAAATTATTTTCAAAAAGAAGTAGGAAAATATACAATAGATGCGGTCCTATATGATGAAAATAATTTTAATGTTTTAAATGAACCACTAAAAATGCAGGTGAATATTAAGCAGAAAGAAAATTGTAAGGTGGATAGTAATGTACATATTGAAAATCCATTAAAATGGAGTTCTGAAAATCCAAATCTTTATAATTTAGTTTTGACATTAAAGGATGAGTGTGGAAACATAGTTGAAACTTTATGTTGTAAAGTTGGATTTAGATGTTTTGAAATAAAGGATGGCCTTATGAAAATAAATGGAAAACGAATAGTTTTCAAGGGCACCAATAGGCATGAATTTAACTGTGAAAATGGTAGAGCTTTATCAAGGGAAGATATGGTAAAAGACATAGTACTTATGAAACAACACAATATAAATGCAGTTCGTACATCGCATTATCCTAATAATATTTTATGGTACGATTTATGTGATGAATATGGTCTTTATGTTATAGATGAAACAAACCTTGAAACTCACGGTTCGTGGACTATTGAGCAAACAAAGGAAGAAATTCGAACAATTCCTGGAAGCAAACCAGAGTGGACCAATGCAGTTATTGATAGATGTAATTCTATGCTACAAAGAGATAAAAATCATCCTTCTGTAGTTATATGGTCTCTTGGAAATGAAGCTTGGGGTGGGGAAAATTTTATAAAAATGCATGATTTCCTTAAAGAAAATGACCCAACTAGAATTGTTCATTATGAAGGCGTTTTTCACGCACCAGAATTTAAGGCAGCGTCAGATATTGAAAGTCAAATGTATTCAAAGGTTGAAGACCTTGAAGAATATGCTAAAAACATTCATAAAAAACCATTTATCTTATGTGAATATAGTCATGCCATGGGAAATTCGTGTGGTAATTTGTTTGAATATACAGAACTATTTGATAAATATGCAATACTTCAAGGTGGATTTATATGGGACTGGATTGATCAGGGTATTAAAACAAAAACAGCTGATGGAGTTGAATATTTAGGATATGGTGGAGATTTCGGTGATTTACCAAATGATGGTAATTTCTGTGGAGATGGATTGATTTTTGCAGATAGAACGTTAACATCTAAGATTAAGGAAGTAAAAAAATGTTACCAAAATGTTGAATTTGAGGCAATAGATACTGATGAAGGTGAATTTAAAATTACAAATAAATTCTTGTTTACAAATTTAAGTGATTTCAAATTAGTATATAAAATTATAAAAAGTGGTAAGCAAGCATTTGAGGGTGGCGAAAATCTAAATATTGCGCCTAACTCATCTGGGTCTATAAAATTATCTTTAGAATTTCTCAAAAAAAATTATGGCACTGCTGAATATTATTTGGATTTAAGTTTGGTCCTAAAGAAAGATACAATTTGGGCTAAAAAAAACCATGAGATTGCGTTTGAACAATTCAAACTGTTTAATAAAGATTTTACTAGTATTCAGAACAATCTAAAGGAAAAAATTATTTATCGTGTACCTAAGATTGGAGAAGATAAAGAATTCATAAAAATTAAAGGACCAAATTTTGAAATTACTTTCAATAAAACCACAGCCTCAATTATTTCTTATATTTTTAAAGGTGTGGAGCTTTTAAAAGATGAGTTGTCCCCGAATTTTTGGAGAGCTCATACTGATAATGATGATGGAAATAAATTGCAGCAAAGATGTATTACATGGAAAAACGCAGG
>NZ_CALEVF010000283.1 GCF_937920395.1 uncultured Clostridium sp.
AAAAGAGCCATCTCGCAATAGAAATTACTTTCTATTTTGAGACGGCCCCTTCTTTATCTATAATCCATCTTCTTATCTTTCTATGTTAATTTTTGTTTCATTATTTTCAAAACTTTCTTTTCTATTCTTGATACCTGTACTTGACTAATTCCCATCATTTTTGCTACCTGAATTTGTGTATTGTCTTTAAAGTATCTGAGCATAATTATTTGCCTTGATTTTGCATCAAGATTTCTAAGTGCTTCTTTGAGAGAAATTTTATCTAAAACTTGATTATCTTCTTCATATTTTTCACTTAGTTTATCTATTAGCAAGACTGGTGCACCATCATCTTGGTGTATTGTATCAAATAAATACAACATATTACTAGCAGACTCTAATGCGTATACTATATCTTCTTTTTCTATGTTACAAAAAACTGACAGTTCGTCAATTGTTGGATCTCTACCAAGTTTTTTTGTTAGGGTATCTTTATCATAATGCAATTGCCGTGCAGTATTTTTAACACTTCTACTTACTTTTATAATTCCATCATCCCTAAGAAATCTTTTAATTTCTCCCATTATCATAGGAACTGCATATGTGGAAAATTTTACATTATACTTGGTATCAAAATTGTTAATAGCTTTTACGAGCCCAATACAGCCTATTTGAAAGATATCATCATACTCATATCCCCTGTTTAGAAATTTTTTACTTATCGATGAAACTAATGGTAAATTCATTTCCACCAAAATATCTAATGCACCCGGTTCTCCATTTCTAGCCATTTGAATAAGTTGCATATTATCTTCATAATTATAGTTACTTTTTTTCACTATTTTTTGATCCATAATATTCCACCTAACTTAAAGGATTAAATATTTTTTTCATTATTATACTTGTTCCCCTACCTTTATCAGACTTTACTTCTAGACTGTCCATAAAAGTTTCCATTACAGTAAAACCCATTCCAGATCTCTCGAGGTCTGGTCGCGAAGTGTATAGCGGCTCCATAGCTAACTCTAAGTTATCAATCCCTTTCCCCGTATCATTAACTATCACTGTCAATTCTGTTCCATTAATAATAGCTTCAATAGTAATCATTTCCTCTTCACTGTCATATCCATGAATAATTGCATTCGTAACCGCTTCTGATACTGCTGTTTTAACATCAGTGATTTCGTCGATTGTAGGATCTAATTGTGAAGCAAATGCTGCTATTGCTACTCTTGCAAAACCTTCATTCTGCGATTTGCTTAAAAATTCTATTTTAATTTTATTGTAACACATACTAATCCCCCCACTAAATGTTGTTTACAGCTTGCTTTACGTCATCATATAACATGATAATCTTAAACATTCCTGACAGTTCAAATACTCTCTTCACTGAAGATTTAATATTAGTTACAC
This sequence comes from uncultured Clostridium sp., assembly GCF_937920395.1. Classification (GTDB taxonomy): domain Bacteria; phylum Bacillota; class Clostridia; order Clostridiales; family Clostridiaceae; genus Clostridium_AD. The sequence continues at coordinate 1,393 of NZ_CALEVF010000283.1, forward strand.
ATACTTTCCCATTTTTCATATGTAACTTTTTGTATCTACCAATAACAACACCAATGCCAGAGCTATCCATAAATGTCACACCTTCAAAATCCATAATTAATTTGTTATAACTATCTCGTTCCAACCTATCATCTATAATATTTCTAACTTCCTCAGCACTATGATGGTCTAATTCACCAGACATGTAAACTATCAACTTGTCTTCACTATTTTCAAAATTTAAATGCATTCTCTTCCCCCCGAATCATTTGGAATTTAAATATTATTTTTATATTGTCTAAATAATGTATCCATATTCTATATTCTATAATTAATATGATAATCCTTCTTTTTTGTAATATTTTTTCATTTCTTTATATTATATCCAATTTTGTAGTTTTTAATATAACATATACATATTATTTTAGAAATCAAATTCAATAATAAAATAAATAGTAGCAAGACACTAATTGTCTTGCTACTATTTATTAATAATTTAAAATTATTTAGATGTGAATTTGCACTTAAACTTTTTCTCAAATTCCTCTATTAACTCATTTCTAAAATCTGGATGAGCAATATTTATAAGTGCTTTTGCTCTATTTTTTAAAGTTTTACCTTTTAACTGTGCAATACCATATTCAGTAACTACATACTGTACATCATTTCTAAGTGTTGTAACAGCTGCTCCTTCATCAAGATATGGTTTAATTCTTGAAACTTTTCCTTTGCAAGCAGTGGATGGCATTGCAATTATAGCTTTACCGTTTTTCGCCATAGATGCACCGCGAATAAAATCGACTTGTCCACCAGTTCCACTAAACTGAGTTGGTCCTATCATTTCTGCGTTAACTTGTCCCATAAAATCTACTTGAATAGCAGAGTTTACACACACCATTTTGTTATTTTTAGCAACTACACTGGGATCATTTACATAATCTACAGAATACATTTCAACCATAGGGTTATTATCTACAAAATCATATAGTCTTTTGGTCCCCATTAAAAATGTAACAACAATCTTTCCTTTATGAAGGGTTTTAGCCTTACCTGTAATTACTCCAGCTTCAACTAGTTCCACAACCCCATCTGAAATCATCTCAGAATGAATTCCTAAATCCTTTTTTTCTTTTAAAAATAATAAAACTGCATCTGGTATAGCACCAATTCCAAGTTGAAGTGTAGATCCATCCTCAATTAAAGAAGCACAATTTTTACCAATAGCTTTTTCAACATCTCCAATTTTAGGTGGTGTAAGTTCTATTAGCGGATGATTTGATTCTACTATATAATCAATGTCTGAAAGATTTATAAAAGAGTCACCCATAGTTCTTGGCATTTGTTTATTTACTTCTGCTATTACCACTTTTGCGCATTCTGCTGCTGTCTTTGTATAATCAACAGATACGCCAAAACTACAACAACCATGCTCATCAGGTGATGAAACTTGAATAAGCGCAACATCTATAGGTAGATATTTTCTAAAAAGATCAGGTATTTTAGAAAAAAAGACAGGTGTAAAATCTGCTCGACCTTGAGCAACAGCTTCTTTTGTACTAGCACCTACAAATAGTGCATTATGTATAAAATGACTTTCCATTCCTGGCTTAGTATACTCATCTTTTCCCATAGGCACCATATGCACAATTTCAACATCTTTATAGGCATCTTTATTTTTTACCATTGCATTTATAATAGTAATAGGCTCTGCACAGGCATGACCTGTTGCTACTCTATTTCCAGACACTATTTTAGTAGCAGCTTGATCTGCTGTAATAAGTTTTGATTTGTAGATTTCTTGTAAATTCATAACTACACTCTCCCTAATAATCAAATTTTTATTTTATCTATATTTTTAATTGATTTACTATTATTAATCTTACTATTATGCATATTTTTTACATATAATTTAACAATTCTTATTGTGAAAGATGTATTTATCATATATTCATTTTTTCATCATACTAATTTCATTTAATAAGACTTTTTTATAAGATAACTTACTCCATATTATAATTACTTATGTTTCTATTTTATAATTAAGCTGCACCACACTTTGATTATATGAGTTTTTCACAAATATATTCACCTAGCTATTTAATATAAATATATAATTTCATATTTTTATTTACTATACCAATATGATTCTTTTTATAATTCCCTTTCATTTAAGTATGCATTAGCGTCAATTTCATAGATTTAGAATATGTTTTTGTGATTAATTTAACAATCATTTTTAAAAAAATTGCATGAATGTGAATATGGTAATATCCACTACTGCATTATATTAATGTTTGAATTATGATAATTCACTTCTCTCTTGTTTCAGTATACACCAAGTAACTTAACTTGTATATGCAAAAAGAATTTATTATCAAAACAAAAAAAATCTCCTCAATTGCAAAACTAAATTCCACCCCCACCACATTAAATAGTGGAAGTTAGT
>NZ_CALEVF010000284.1 GCF_937920395.1 uncultured Clostridium sp.
TGGCTATACCATTCAACAAACAAGCTACTGAAATGTTGAAAAACGCTCAATTTAGACCATCAGTAGATAAATATCCTTCCGTATCAGTTGAAATTCAATCAATGGTTGAGGCAGTTGCCACTGGCACATCGCCAGCAGATGCTGAAACAAAGTATGCAAAAAACGTAACCAGAATTGTTGGCAGTGATAAAGTAACTAATAAATAAACTATAAATAAGATATTTGTAAAATAGGATAAAGGGGCAGTGACAATAAAGGATCTGCCTGCTTATCCATTTTTCATTAATCATAAGGCTTCGATGCTTAATATTATATTTATTAACTATTCAACCATATTTGAGTTGAAATACTTCTATTAAATTAATGTACCATAAGGTTTAAACTGTGGATTTAGTATTCTGATTATCAACTAGAAACTAAATTTTATCGCTTTATTCTATATGTTTACAAGGGGGTTAAAAAATGCATACTACATTAGCTCCATCATCACTTACTAACAAGAAATCTAAATTAGGGAAATACATTTTTCTTTTACCAGCAATTTTTATATTGCTGTTATTTTTTATATTTCCTATTTTATTAACCGTAATTTTTTCATTTTCAAATTTATCATTAACCGGAGCTCAGTCTCAAAATTTTCAGTTCATAGGACTGGAAAATTACAGTCAGATGTTTAATGACCCTGAAGTGTTCCATAGTATCGTAAACACAATTGTTTTTTTAGTAGGTTCTTCTTTGATTGGACAACAGGTACTTGGATTTCTCATCGCAATTTTAATGAAAAATAAGAATACTATTTTTAGGCGAGTAATCGGCAGCATTGTTCTTTCTGGCTGGGTTATGCCTGAGGTTGTCTGCGCTCTTTGTATGGCTAACTTTTTGAATGATAATGGCACACTAAATGAAGTAATTAAACTTTTTGGAGGTACTCCAATATTATGGCTCTATAAGTTGCCTATGATGAGTATTATTATTGCAAACACATGGCATGGAACGGCATTTTCTATGCTAGTATATCAAGCAGCATTGGATGATGTACCAAAAGATATTGAGGAAGCAGCTGTTGTAGACGGAGCATCCGGTATGACAGTCCTACTTAAAATTATTATACCAAATATAAAAGGGTCTATTATGACCAATATGATGCTTAATACTCTTTCTACTCTTGGTGTTTTTGGTTTGATTTTTATGATGACCGGTGGTGGTCCTGCAAATGCTACAACAACGCTACCTTTGCTAATGTACAAGGAAGCCTTTGGTAGTTTCCAAATTGGATATGGCACCGCAATAGCAATGATACTTCTTGTAATTGGCGTCATATTAAGCATTTTCTATGTTAAATCTTCCAAATTAAAAATTTAAAGGCAGGTAATGAATATGAATATGAAATGGAGAAAAAGGGTTTTTGGAACAGGACTTCCCTATATAATTCTTATTTTAATTGGAATTTGTTTTTTGGCCCCATTGCTGTGGGTTATAGTAGCTTCCTTTGACAGCAATGCATCTCAGGTGTTACAGGTACCAAAAAACGTTACACTGGGAAATTATATTCAGGTGCTTCAAAGTAAACCTAATTTGCGTTCTTTTGCACTAGGACTTATAATTTCTGGCCTGCAGACGGTATTAGTAGTAGTAGTAGCTGGCTTGTGTGCATACCCTCTTTCTAGATATCAAATGAATCATAAAAAATTATTTTTATATTCCATCCTCTTTATGACGTCGCTGCCAATAACGGCGCTGATGGTACCTGTTTATCAGCTTTTTATCACTATTAATCTGTACGATAACATTTTTGGTGTCATTTTGTTTTTAACAGCTTCTGCTTTGCCATACGCTATTTGGATGATGAAGAACTTTATGGATTCTATCCCAATTGAACTAGAAGAAGCAGCTTGGGTTGATGGAGCAGGGCCGTTTACGACACTTAGAAAAGTAATAGCTCCAGTTATGCTCCCAGGTATTTTTACAGTTGCTATCTTTACTTTCTCCGCAAGTTGGGGTAATTTCTTTGTTCCTTATATTTTAATTAGCTCAGCTCAAAAATACCCAGCATCAGTAATGCTTTATCAGTTTTTTGGAAATCACGGTATGATTGCTTACGGTCCTTTGGCGGCTTATTCTGTGCTTTACACAACTCCGTCAATAATGCTCTATATTTTTGCCCAAAAATATATGTCAAAAGGTTTTAGTATGCAGGGCGCAGCTAAAGGTTAATATTTATTTTGAAGGTTGGTGAATATGTTGTTTAGAAAAGAACGTGCTCGAGTAATTTGTAATGAACTTAAAAAACTATCCTATTCAGGATACTTTGATATAACACAATGGAAGAAAAAAGAAGGTTTTTTCCTTCGTCCTGAGGACGCAGAAAAATGCGAGAAACCTTGGCAGGATTTTGATAGTAAAAACATGATGTGGATGGGACAAGACCGTCATTTTTGGTTTTCGTCTGATTTTACTGTACCAGAAAAATTTGCGGGTAAACCCTTATACCTAGTTATTAAAACACAAATTGATGAACCTAACGATATGAGCAATCCACAATTTTTGGCTTTTTTAGACAATAATCCAGTACAGGGTGTGGATATGAATCATCGTGAAATATATATTACTGAAAATGCTAAGGCTGGTCACAATTATAAAATTGATTTACAATCATACACCGGTACGTTACATGTTGAACTATTGCTCATTGGCCGTGCTTTTCAGGTAGATCAGGAAATATTAAAACTATATCATGATTTGAATGTGCCATTATGTATAGCAGAAAAGCTAGAAGAAGGAAACAGTGCTAAACTGCCCTTAGAGTTAGCCATAGAAAAAACTGTTGATTTACTTGATCTCCGTGTTCCATATTCTGAAGTTTTTTATTCTTCTATAAAAGTAGCTGAAGAATATCTTCAAAAATCTGTTTATGAAACCCTTGCAGGCTCTAGTGAGGTAATCGCAACTTGTATCGGACATACACATATAGATGTTGCTTGGCTATGGACTGTGAGTCAAACTAAGGAAAAGGTGGCTCGGAGTTTTTCAACGGTACTTAAACTGATGGAGGAGTATCCTGAGTATAAATTCATGTCAAGTCAGCCACAGTTGTATGCCTTCCTAAAAGAATCCTATCCTGAAATTTATGCAAAGGTTAAGCAACGAGTAAAAGAGGGACGATGGGAAACCGGAATTTGTCAACATAGTTGTCGCATTTTTTAATTTCAACCTTTTTATGATG
>NZ_CALEVF010000285.1 GCF_937920395.1 uncultured Clostridium sp.
AGAATTAATCCACTATGGATTTTTTATTGGTTCAACTTCATTTTACAACAAGTCATAAATAAATACTTAAGTTACGTTATATACTTATATGTAGTTGTCACAAGTATCAGTTGACTGTAAGTCCATAAATTAGTTAGACTTTATATGACACCTTTAACATCTGTAGGGTACAACAAAAGCACTAATCTTTGCAGCCTAGTGCTTTTTACTTTAATATAAAATTATAAACCTTCTATTTTATGTTTAAAAGCCACTTAAGTACCAAAGTCGAATTTTCCTTTTGTTTGCTCGTACTAACAATAGCAATTACCTTATTTTTAGTATCATATCCCATATCTTTAAATATTTTATTATTTTCCACATTTATAGCATACACAGCCATGTTGTTATCTCTTCCCTTAGCTTCAATCTTCTCATTTTTTATAGAAGCCAAATCTAACTGGTTTCTATTATCCAATTTTAAAAATATATCTTGTTTAACAAGTGACTCAAACTTACCCTTGTCTAAAACTAAAACATCAAGTTCTCCAACTGATACCTGAGCAATAAACTTCTGCATGTATTGGCTTGATAATGAAACATTGTCACTACTTGAACCGTCAAGTGGAATGCTTTCGATAATAGCTTCTTTTCGCTCCTCACCCTCTTTTACAACAATTTTTGTAAGTCGCTTTTCTAAATCATTACTCTTATTCACATCTACTACATTTCCAAACATAGTTAAATTAAATACATAATCTATTTTAGTAATTTGACTATGTATAATGGATCCTACTATAAATATAATTGCTATAATGCATATAATATGTATCTTATATTACTCCCATATATATCCAATCTTCTTTTTCTTACTCATCCCACTCAAATTAACCATATTATTTACCCCTCTAAACCTATATTTATATCTAAACCTATATTATTTCTTTGAACTTTCCCTTTCAGTTATAGTAGCTTCAATTTTCTCTTTTGATATAGTACTCAAAAATGTAAAATTACATTTTAACGCTTGTTTTAGGTTTTGAAGTGCATCTTCATTTTTGTTTATTTTAATCAGCGTCAAAGCATAGTAATAATATGCTGAAGGGAAATTGGGTTTTTCTATCATTAATTTTTCATATACCTTTAATGACTTATCATATTCACCCTGCATATAATAAGTCATTGCTAAGTTGTCTAGTATACCTGCATTGGTTGAATTATAATCATATGCTTCAAGATTAATCTCCATTGCTTTAGCATAATCTTTTTTGAGAATTAAAAAATATCCTAAGTTTTGATATATAATAGTAGTTTTATATTTTTTATATAATTCCATAAGTATCTTAACAGCTTCTTCTATATTATTTCTTTTCCACATAATAATTGAAGTATTAAGTTTTATATTAATTTCGTTGTCAGAACTTAACTCTTCCGTTGAAAGTTGTTTAAGTATTTTCTCTGCCTCATCTAATTCACCTTTAAGTAGCAAAAAATATACACAAGACAATTTTGTTTTCACAGAAGATCCCTTCATTTTGTAGGCTTTATCAAAATATTTATAAGCCTCGTCCTTTTCATTTTTTTTGTATTTATTGTTTCCAATAAGATAAATAATTGTTGCCAAATTTATATATGCTACATATCCAATAATAAAAAGAAAAGCTATTAATTTGCTTACCGTTATAAACAAAAACAATGAAAAAACTATAACTACAATATTCATAATTTTTTTAAAATTCATTTCTTATCACCTCGTATGATATTTATTGTGCACACTCAGAAACCCTTAAGGCATAGCTATCTCTCAATTCATTTTTACCCAAAAATCAACTTCATCTCAAAAATTCGGTAGCATTACTCCTAGAACTTATTATTAAGGTTTACTAACCATTTGTTCATTGGTAAATTGGATCAATTTACACCTTAGACATGATTTTAGTACATATTTTAATATTTATCCACAATTTTATTTGGTAATCTGGATTTTATATTCTAACAACTGTGGGCAAATTGTATTATATGGTATTTAGGATATATATTATGCTCTCGATCATTTACTTTACCAATAACTAACAATATTTAATTTCGCATAATAGCGGGAAATATCTTAGAACAATAGTTGAATTTTATTTTAGGAGGTACCATGTGAAAGAGTCTACCCTGGACATGGTAACTATACTAAAAGATAGTTACCATTATTTATTTTATAAAATAATGGTGACTATCTTTATATTTATTAGTTTCTTAAATTATATACAAGTTCCACTGTTATACCTGGGTTTAAACTATTAAATATAGGGAAATATTTTAATGCATTTTCTACTTCTATTTCAACACATTTTATATCTCCTGGGATTAAATCAAAATCATTATCACTAGGTATTACTCCATCTGGCGTTGAAATATGTAACATCCAAACAAAAGATTTCGCTTGTAATAAAATTTCTACTTTTTGGTTTGATATATTATTTGCACTATACTTAATGTTAACATTCTCTAATTTCAATTTACTATAAGGTGCAAAAAAGTACCTATTTTCATTTAAAAGTTCTCCATTACAACTAATTTGTGCATGCATAAATGTTTCCTCTGGTATAAAACCTGGTATAATGTCTTCAAAATCCACATTAACAGATTCTAGCACGCTATTTGCTTTAATCATTTTTACCATTTCTCCCTTTTTTAATACATTTCCATTCATTTTTAAAATTCTATATTCTAAAAGCACATCTTTTTCTTCTAATGTATCATTCATTATGGTAATTTCTATAGGTGACACTGCACCTTTATAATATTCTTTATAACTTGCCATTCCATCAAAATTTTGCGCTTCATATCCATTTAATGCTAACCCAAATGGAGCCATTGACCTTTTTAAATAATAATACACAGGTCTCTTTCCTAGATAATAATCTATCACAGACCAGTTATGCACACCAAATGAGTCACTGAGTGTCCAAAGCAGTATACCGGAGCACCTAAACTTACGACTACGTAGTTCATCATATATATGGCGCATAATTTCTGCTTGCACTACCTGACTTTTAAGTATATACTCCTGCATGCTAAATTTTGAATAATCACCAAAATACTTATTAACTATCATATTTAATAACTTATGATCACTTGTTGTATTGGTATGATGAAGCCACTCAGGTGAATCAGGATTAAGAGATTTCTCTTTAATACATTTCACCGTAGACTCTATATTCATTGCACCTATAATGCCAAACTCACTTAAAAATTTATAATCAAGATCTGTAAAACGCCAAAGATCTAAATAATGTTCCCAATTAGGACGATGGGTAAAATGCCATGTATGTTGATCGCCCTCATCAAAACTTGATGGCGAAGGTCCTCCAAAAGGGCTACTTTCTCTATAGATTCTATCAATGCAAAGCGACTTCACAAGGCTTGGTAAAAGCTCTTCATAAATACGTCCACCATACCATGGCAAATCTTTAAAGTTTTCTTTTGCTGATAGATACATTTCTTGAATTTCATTGTTTCCAGACCATCCTATTAAACTAACATGATTTCTTAGCCTTGTTATAGCCGACGTTGCTTCAATTCGTATTTCTTCATAAAATTTTGGATCATGATCTGGATAATATCCACATGCAAACATAAAATCATGCCATACCATAATCCCAAGTTCATCGCAGGTTCCCATAAACCCTTCACTCTCATAAATGCCTCCACCCCAAACACGAATCATATTCATGTTTGCGTCTGCAGTAGCTTCTAGTATAAGTCTATTTTTTTCGTCAGTTATTCGGCCTATCAAACAATCTGCTGGTACATGATTTGCACCTTTAGCAAATATAAGTGTACCATTAATTTTAAAGGTAAAGCTTCTTTGATTATCACCAAGTTCCTGCTGATCAATTGATACAGTTCTTAAGCCATGGTTTCTTGTAAGACTATCAATAACATTTCCACTTTTATCTTGAATTTCTACAACAATATGATATAGGTAAGGTAACCCTGATTTATTTGGCCACCATAATTTAGGTGATTTTATGTCAAATTTCATATTACAATTAATGGACGCGAGCTTATCCATTACTATTTCCTTTCTACTAGTTAAAATAGCATTACTTGTATCATCATATCGTGAGTCTTCATATACCATGCATTCAAGTATATAATTATCCTTTTTTAATAGTTCAATATCAATATCTATACTTAAGTTAATTTTGTCTGATATTGTTATTTGATCTCCCTCAAATTGTGTTTGAACATAAACATCCTTAATGTAACTATTATAATAACTATCTATATGCACGCCTTTCCATATTCCACAGGTAGGTAGCCAAATAGTCCAATCCCAGCCGTATACAAATTGAGGTTTACGCATTAAGGCTCTATGAGGCTGCGCTTTGTTCCAAGAGTGATCCATAAGTTCAACTGATTCATCTTTTACGCCGCTCACACCATCGTCTATTCTAACTATTAAAATGTTTGTTCCAATCTTAATATTCGATGAGATGTCAAATGTTTTTCCAATAAAAGCATTGTTATGACTTCCAATAAGCTGATTATTCATCCAAATATCTGCCGTTAAGTCCAGTCCCTCAAAGGTAATCTGTGTGAAATCTTGAATGAAATTCTCGTCGATATTAAAAGTCTTGGTATACCAAAATTCTTTTTTTTCTGCCCATCTACATTCTTCACTATTAATATCAATAAGTGGATCCTTCATAATACCTGCATCTGTTAGTGCAATATGAACATCTCCTGGTACTTTACATGGAATAGTTTTCCTTTCATTAAATATAACCATTGATTGTTCTAAAGTGCCTGCACCTGTATCTTCCACACTTAATGCCCACTCACCAGATAAATCATATAATTTGTGTTTTTTATCTTTATTCAACTTTTCATCCCCTAATTAACAGATTATATTGGAATTAATAGATTTACTTATGTTTATACCACTCTTTAACAACTTCCTCAGCTTTCTTACCGTAAATACTAAAGTCTTTGTCTAATTTAGCATCTTCAAGAGCATAAAGAGTGTGCTTCCAATCCCACCAAAAAAAACCACTAAACCATTCTTCTTCCCAATATGCTTTCATCGCAGAACTATAGTATTTAGCTTGTTCCTCTTCATCAAAAGGAAGGTCTGTAAAACAGTCCCAGGGCATAGTTGAGCATCCGCTGGCACTTCTGCATCCAATCTCCATAAAAAGAATCTGCTTATTAAACTTTTTATGAACCTTATATAATTTTCCCTTTGTTTCTTCCCATTTTGCTATCATACTTTCTTCGGTGTCTTCATTAGTTTTTGATACAGCATAATAGGCACTTGTTCCTATTATATCAACAGCATCAAACCATTCTATATCTTCCTCACTACCATGATTTGCATTGTAGGTAACTGATCCGGTGTAGATACCTCGTACCTTTTCTATAACATGCCTCCAATGCTGGGTCTTTCTTTCCGTACCAGACATCTCACAACCTATACAAAACATTTCACATTTTGTTTCTTCAGCTATCTGTGCATAATGACATATAAAGTTTGTATAGGACTCAAACCATTCATCCCAATATGTACTATCATCATCAGGGAAATTTATACGTGCACGCCATAGATCGTCACTTAAATTAATAACAGGCTTAAGGCAAACTTTGATACCCATTTCATGAGCATTATTGATAACGAAAGCAATTTCACCATCTGTCACCGTATAGTTATAGTCAAAATATATTTTTGTTGAGCAAAATTTTTCTTGTTTTATATCAAAAGCAAGGGCAATCCACTCTGTTCCAGTATCTTAAAGCTTTTTTAAAGATTTTATGGTCCCCTTCGTTTTATACTCTCCCCTTTTGGCAGTCCATCCAAAGGTAAATCCTTTTATAAATTGTCTATCACTCA